>CABQJB010000192.1 GCA_902464195.1 uncultured Megasphaera sp. | reverse complement strand
CGCGACAGACTCAAACTGACAACGACGCTTCGGGAAGCCCTCAGCGCGTAGCGGGCCGCCCGCCGTAGCCATCTGTCCGGGGAATCGTCTCCTGTTCCTGATGGGGCATAATGACTCTGGGCGGCCCCTACGATATCGCATCCAGGCGATGGGAATAAACGCGGTCACAGATTGCAAAAAAAATACACGGCCAATGGCCTTGTGCGTAGGGGCCGGCCTGATTAAGGCGGCCCGCTGTGAGATTTGACCATAGCCTATACGAGTATAATGGCAGACTTTTCATTAAGAACATCATCTCCACGATGAGATCACCGGCTAACTCGGGTTTGGTCCTTTCCTTCGTCCACATCCGGAATCCTATTGGAATCGCTAAATAGCAGATTCCTTCACGTGGACTCAGGACAGGGGCGCTCAACGTCAGACTAACGAAGCAATCGTTCATATAGGGTTTGCCTGTATGGCAGGCATAGTTATGCAATAAAGAAACACATCGAACTTCTTGCCGAACTTCGGCACCGTCGTGTCATCGACACTGAGGCAGATAACCAGGGGATGAGGCAGTCAGGAAATTTACAGTCTGCTGTGACGGCAGGAAACATGGTATAATGAAAGAAAAGTATCAGAAAGGATGAGAACGGGAAGCATCCCGATTGAGAAATTGATATGAAATCTGTTGCTTCAGTAATCAAAGAGAATCTAGTGTTTTTTCTGGCGGTAGTGGCGGCATTGGTGTCGATGCTGGCCGTACCGCCTTCCGCGTCCTATGCCGGGTACATCAATATGCCTGTACTGGCGGTTTTGTTCTGCCTCATGGTCGTCATCGGCGGCGTGCGCGAAAGCGGCGTCTTTTCTGCCGTACTGGCCCGTCTCCTGCTCCGCCTGGGGACGATGCGCCAGCTGGCGGCGGTCCTGGTATTTGCCTGCTTCTTTGTCAGCATGTGGGTGACCAATGATGTGGCCCTCCTGACCTTTGTGCCTTTTTCCTTGATGGCCCTGCCCAAGGTGGCCAGTGAGGAACAGATGGCTCTCGTCATCGTCCTCCAGACGCTGGCGGCCAATCTGGGCAGTATGTATACGCCCGTCGGCAATCCGCAGAACTTGTATCTTTATTTTCACTACGCCATGGATCTGTCCTCGTTTCTGCTGTTGCTCCTGCCCTATACCCTGGTGTCCTTCCTGCTGCTGGTGCTGTCCCTATTCCGCTTGCCGGGGACTCCGATTCCCATTTCCGTGCGGCTGGCGGCCCGGCGGACACGGAACCTGCCTGTCTTGGCGCCGTCGCGGCAGCTCTGGCTCTTGGGCGGGATGTTTTTCCTGTCCCTGCTCACTGTGGCCCATGTCCTCGATTACCGCCTTACCCTGGCCATGGTCATTGGCGTTACGGCATTGACGCGGCCACGATATTTCCGTTATGCCGATTACCGGCTTCTGGGAACCTTTGTGGCCTTTTTCATCCTCGTAGGCAACATGAGCCAGCTGCCTGGATTCCGGGACCTGCTGACAGGGTATCTGGATGGCCATGAATTCCTCATGGCCCTTTTGGCAAGCCAGGTCATCAGCAATGTGCCGGCAGCCGTCCTCCTGTCGGGCTTTACCGATGAGGCAACGGCCTTGCTGCTGGGAACCGATATAGGCGGCCTGGGAACACTGATCGCCTCCATGGCAAGCCTCATTTCCTATGGCATGTACGTCCGGGCCTGTCCCCGACAGCAGGGAAAGTATCTGAAACTATTCACCCTGCTCAACCTGGCCTATCTGCTGGTACTGGTCCTGATTGCCTGGCTGTACGGATTCGGAGTATAATGAAAATATAGATTTAGGTAAGAATAGAATAAGGAGGGATTTTCCATGAGTGTAAAATTTGAAGGAAATAAGGCGTGCATTGCGCCGGAAGGTGTATTCATTATTGGGACATATGACGAAAAAGGCGTCCCCAACGCCATGAATGCCGCCTGGGGAGCCCAGTCGGATTACAGCGAAATCACGCTCTTTTTGGCCAAACACAAGACGACAGACAACATCAAGCATACCAAGGCCTTTACCGTCGCTTTTGCCACCAAGGATACCGTCGACATTGCCGATTACTTTGGCGTAGAAACGGGGAATAAAGTGAACAAAATCGAAAAGGCCGGCTGCCACGTCCACAAGAGCAGCCACGTTAATGCCCCGATCATCGAAGAATTTCCGGTCACCTTGGAATGTGAATGTACCAGTTATGACGATAAGACGGGCATCCTCGTAGGCAAAATCGTAGCCCAGCAGGCCGATGAATCGGTCCTGACCGACGGCAAAATCGACTACGACAAACTGCAGCCCATCATCTTCGACCCGGCGACCCTGACCTATCGCCTAATCGGCCCCGTCGTAGGCCAGGCCTTCCATGATGGACTGAAATTGAAAGGCTGAACTCAGCACATGACTGCAAACAGGGCCTGTCGCACCTAATCGTGCGGGGCCCTGTTTCTTATAGGCAGAATCCTTATCAATTGAAAATACATGAGAATTGGCCTCGGTCATTTGGTAGTCAAAACGGTAGACTGACAGGAAGCCGGAAAAGATGTTATAATGAAATAACTTGGTCGCTGACCGACTAAGAAAAGCGACTAAGATAACGACCAAGATAGCGATATAATACGATACACGGACCATAGCCAGAATTGTTTTAGAAAATGAAGATTACAACATCATGAAGGTAAAAATCATTGAGGAAGAAGACCGACAAACAGAACCCGCTTGGTGGCCGCTGATTTGTTATGCAGGTCCCTGTGTGGTGTCGGCGTATATGCTGGTAAAAATCATTATGAATTAATCGGGGAAAATGCCATCGCCATTACCGAATAAGCTGAACAAGTCTAAATATAAGAAAAAATCACCTGCTTCAAGGGTTTGATGCTACCCTTTGAAACAGGTGATTTTTATATAGAGATTTTTTTATCCCAGTTTCGCCAGAAGACTCCTTCCTCTTAGGTAGGGGATGAATGGCGATGGATTTCGCAGGTTCGATGCCTGCGAAATCCACCCTATGTCTTTTCTGTCTTAGCCTTTTCACCTCGGCTAGGGTATAATGGTAGATGACAGAGGAGGTGAATCCCAGATGTACTTGACGCAATCGAATGTCATCCGCGGCTT
>CABQJB010000191.1 GCA_902464195.1 uncultured Megasphaera sp. | reverse complement strand
CCGCCGTTCGCAGTTCGTAAAAGGCACCCCAATGGGGTGCCCATGTAGGGGCGACCCAAAGGGCGCCCGCCGAGTCCACCATGTTTTATAAAATATGGAGTACACCGTTCATCGTACGAGTCCCCCGTGGGGACCCAACGTAGGGGCGTCCCAAAGGGCGCCCGCCTGAGTCCGTTATGTTTTATATAATCTGATTGGAGGTTTTCATGGAATACCGTATAGAAAGAGATTCGATGGGAGAAATCAAAGTCCCGGCTGATAAACTCTGGGGTGCCCAGACACAGCGCAGTTTCGAGAATTTTAAAATCGGCACGGAAAAGATTCCGCCTGAAATGGTCACGGTCTTTGCCTATTTGAAGAAGGCCGCTGCCCTGACCAATAAGGAATTGGGCGTCGTCGACGGCGACCGGGCCGACGCCATCGTCCAGGCCTGCGATGACATCCTGGCCGGTAAACTCGATGGCAATTTCCCTCTGGCCGTCTGGATGACCGGCAGCGGCACACAGTTCAACATGAACGTCAACGAAGTCGTTGCCAACCGGGCCAAACAGATCTTGCAGGCCCAGGGCAAGGACCTGAACGTCCATCCCAATGACCACGTCAATCATTCCCAGAGCTCGAACGATACCTTCCCGACAGGCCTGCATATGGTCGGTGTCCTGCTCATCGAAGAGAAACTGTTCCCCGCCATGGAAGCCCTCTATCAGGCGCTCCGGGCCAAACAGGAAGCCTTTAAGGATATCGTCAAGATCGGCCGGACCCACTTGCAGGATGCCACGCCGTTGACGCTGGGCCAGGAATTCAGCGGCTGGGCCCGCATGATCCAGCGCGACCGGGATATGCTGGTCCAGGGCGTCGATTTCCTCCGCGACCTGGCCATGGGCGGCACGGCCGTCGGCACAGGCATCAACTGCCCGAAAGGCTACGATGTGCGCTTTGCCGAAATCGTCAGCCAGCTGACGGGGACGACTTTCCACACGGCGCCGAACAAGTTCCAGTCCCTGACCAGCAAGGACGAACTCGTCGTCGTCCACGGCATGCTCAAAGCCCTGGCCTGCGACCTCATGAAAATCGCCAACGACGTCCGCTGGCTGTCGTCGGGACCGCGCTGCGGCATCGGTGAAATCCGTATCCCCGAAAATGAACCGGGCAGCTCCATCATGCCCAGCAAAGTCAACCCGACGCAGTGCGAAGCCGTCACTATGGTCGCCGTCCAGGTCATGGGCAACGATGCGACTTTGGGCATCGCCGCCAGCCAGGGGAACTTCGAGCTCAACGTCTTCATGCCGGTCATCGCCTACAACCTGATCCAGTCCATCCGCCTGCTCACGGACTGTATGGATTCCTTCCGCAAGCATTGCGTCGTCGGCATCGAACCGAACCGCGAACGGATTACGACCAACCTTTATAATTCGCTCATCCTGGTCACGGGCCTGGTACCCCTCGTCGGCTATGACAAGGCCTGCACCATTGCCAAACAGGCAGCCAAAGAAGGGCTGACCCTGAAAGAGTCAGCCCTGAAGACGGGATGGGTCACGGCAGAGCAGTTCGACAAAGCCATGGACCCGGCCAAATTGGCAGGTTTGAAATAACCTTTACTTATCTTTTTCGATGTTATCTTTCCAGGAGTCGTCGTCTTGCTGCTGGACGGCACTGCGCGTATAGGCGGCAATGGCGGCGAAATTCTTCTGGACACCTGTCGAAGTATTGCGATACTTGACGGCATGGTCGGCATCAATACCCAGGTTCTGGGCTTCCGAAGCGGCGTCGATATTGGCTCCGAGGAAAATGAAGTCCCAGCCCTGGGCTTTTTTATCGGAAATCATTTTCTGGATCGTCGCTTTGGAATATTCCGTGCTGGCATTTTCCTGTCCGTCCGTGATGATAACGAAGATGACCTTGTGGTCCTTGTCAGAAATACCCGGCGTGTCGGAAATCTTGGCAATCGTGTTGCCTACGGCATCGAGGAGGGCCGTCGAGCCGCCGACGCGGTAATCCTTGGTCGTCATGTCCGACAGGCTATTGATGTTGCTGCGGTCCGTCAGGATATCGACTTTATTGTTGAACAGGACCGTCGTGACCTTGGTGTCGACGTCGAGGTCTTTTTCCTTGGCAAGCATGGCGTTGTAGCCGCCGATGGTATCGCTTTCCAGGCCGTACATGGAGCCGCTCTTATCGAGGACCAGGACCAGGTCGAGGTGCTTGATCGTCGACGGCAGGGTCTGGGTTTCCGCCTGGCGCGCCTTGTCGGTCATGGACGTCGTCGTGTCGGCCGCCACGGCCGCACCGCAGCAGAGCAGGGCGCTGAGCGTGAGTATGAGTAATTTTTTGAACATGGCAGATGCCTCCTTAAAAATGGACGAATGACGTTTCTTTTATTGTATCATAAAAGTTGTTACAGAGAATACGCAGTCTGTTCACAAATCTTTATATTTCCTTTAAATTTTGCCTAATCTTTCGTTAGAAATGACCGTTATACTAATGTCATCAATTAGGACAAGAGGAGGAGTCACCATGTATTTCCTGGACCATTACCGCACCCGCATTTCCCAAGTCATAGGGGTTCTGTTTTTATTTTTGTTCATGTTCTCGCAAAAGGAATTGGATGTCACGGCTCCGTATATCTCGGGCATCTTGTTCCTCGTGGGCTGCCTCTGCGTCGGCGCCGCCATGGCAGGCCGCATGTGGTGCGCCCAGTATATTGCCGGCTATAAGAATGACGTCCTGGTCCGCGAAGGGCCGTACTCGGTCTGCCGGAATCCGCTGTATTTCTTCAGTTTCCTCGGCGGCATCGGCGTCGGCCTGTGCACGGAATCGCTGACCCTGACGGCGATTCTGGTCCTCCTCTTTGCCGTCATGTACATCCCGGTCATCCATACAGAAGAAGTTCGACTGCACCGCCTTTTCGGGGAACCGTACAGCGCCTACATCCGGGAAGTGCCCCGGTTTTTCCCGAAATGGTCGCTCTACCATGAACCCAAGGAATATACGGTCAAACCGAAAGTCTTCCGCCATGCTGCCGGCGACGTCCTCTGGTTCGTCCTGGCCGTCGGTATCCTGGAATGTGTCGAAGCCATGCAGGAATCGGGCCTTTTGCCGCAGCTCCTGTCGCTTTATTAAATAAATATAACAAAA
>CABQJB010000190.1 GCA_902464195.1 uncultured Megasphaera sp. | reverse complement strand
GGTCCCGCCGTTCCAGGACCAGACACTGGCGGCCGGCCTTATGCATCTCGTGGGCAAAGACACAGCCAAAGAGGCCGCTGCCGACGATGACGTAATCGTACATAGTTTAGTTCCTCATTTCGTTATTAATGGCTTGCGGGAATCCCAGGTTCCCTGGTTCGCAGGTTCGCAGGTTCGCAGGTTCGCAGTTCGCAGGTCGCAGGCCGCAGTTATCCCCCCCACTACAAACTGCAAACTCTATACTACAACCGGCAGGGCAAACCCGGCCTGGCGTAAGGGGCTACCCTTTTACTGGTACGCTGGCACGCCGTACATGTTTTCGGCCTGGCGGACGGCGCGGCGGATGGCCTGTTCGACGACGTAGGCGGCGATGGTCCCGGTCAGGCTCAGTTCGGCCGAAACGCCGCCGACGCTGGCGGCATAGAGGGAGTCGCCGTCAGCCGTCGTATTGACGGGACGGATGGTCCGGACGAGACCGTTGCTGCCGAGGGCGGCAATTTTTTTCAGCTGGGCCTTGTCGAACTGTCCATTGGTGATGACGGCGCCGATAGTCGTATTGGTCGTCGTCCCGACGGCGCGCTGGGAAAAGAGGGTCGGTGTCTGACCGGCTTCTTCGAGCATGACCCGCCGCGTATCGGCAAAGCCCTGGCCGTCGCGGCTGCGCATACCGGCCAAGATCTGGCCTTTTTCGTCAAGGACATCGCCGACGGCATTGACGGCGACGACGGCACCGACCTGGAGATCGCCGACCTGGACGGCATAGGCGCCGAGGCCGGATTTCATCATATAGTCAGGCCCACAGAGCTTGCCGACCGTCGCCCCCGTACCGGCACCGTAACAGCCTTGGCGGAAGTCCCCCTTTTCCGAGGCCTGGCAGGCCGCATAGCCCATGGCCGCATCGGGGCGGACGTTGTCACCGCAGCCCAGGTCATAGATGCACGATTCAACGACCAGGGGCACCTTGCAGATGCGCGTATCGAAACCGATGTGCTGTTCTTCCAGATACTGCATGACCCCGGCCGAAGCATTGAGGCCAAAGGCACTGCCGCCGCTGAGCAGGATAGCGTGGATGCCCGATGCAGCCGCCATGGGGCTGAGCAGTTCCGATTCCCGGCTGGCCGGGCCGCCGCCGCGGACGTCGACGGCACAGGGTGCGCTGTCCGGGAACACAAGGACCGTACAGCCCGTGCCGCCCTGGCGGTCCTGGGCATTGCCCAGGCGGAAACCGTTCGTCCGGGCCATGGTCATGATATCTATTTCTTTCATAATGACACTTCCCTTTATTTCATCTTTTCAAAATCCTTCCAGAGCATACTGGGCTGGATCCCCGTATTGTTCTGGTACTTGCCGTGCTGATACGTATCGTATTCGCCGTCAATATCGTGATAGTAGATCTGGCAGATTTCCACGTTCGGATAGATGCGGATAGGCTGGACACAGAAGATTTCCAGCGTCCAGTAGCCGGCAAAACCGACATCGCCGAAGCCAGCCGTGACGTGGATGAAGACGCCCAGGCGGCCGACGGACGACCGGCCTTCGAGCATGGGGATATAGCCGTCAGTCCGGGTATATTCATTGGTCCGCCCCAGATAGAGCTTATTGGGCTGCAGGACGTAGCCCGACTTGGGGATATAAATGGTCGATGCCGGATTGGGCTTGGCCATATCCAGTTCATGATGGTCATAGACCATCAGTTCATTGTGCAGGGACAGATTATAGCTATTGGGATTGACCCGTTCCGGATGGAAAGGTTCAATGATGATTTCCTTACCTAAATGCTTGACAATTTCCTTGCCTGATAAAATCATGAGTGCCACTCACTTTCTCTAGTAAATTCACTTCTTATGATATAGCAAAACCGGTTCGATGTCCACGGCGCGATGAGCCGGTTTTTCTTTCCCTGTCTCAAAGAAATCCTCTACATAGAACGTGACTTTCTCCCCTTCCTGCGGGCGGACGCGGTACAGCGACGACGTACGGAAATAATACTGATTGCCGCCATATTCCCGCAGGAAACCGGCCTTGCTGCCAGGCAGGATTTTTTCGATAGTCCCCTTGTGGCGCGTCTGGCCGGCGTGCTTCTCGTGCATCCAGAATTCATGGAGCCCGTCCATCAGCTCCTGCCGGTCCGGTTCGGGAAACGCATAGCTGTCGGTCTTGGCCAGGAGTTCCGCCTTGACCTTCCAGTGCTGATCCATGCGGACCCGTTTGGCCAGAAGATAATGGAAATAAGCCATCTTCTCATAGCCGCCCATGTTCTCCAAGGCCTGGGCGAACTGGACCAGGAAATTGACCTTGGCCTTGAACTCACCGCCGGCCAGGAAAGCCGATGCCCCATAGCGGCGCATGGCAACGCTGTCGCCCTCAGCCTGAGCGGCAAAGAACAGACCCCGGCAGAGGATCCAGTGCTGCTTGTACTTCAGCAGGTCTTCCAGGCGCTTCCGCCCTTCCCCGACGCGGCCCTGGCGCAGCAGACAGAGGGCAATGCGGTAAGAAAACCAGATGTCGTTGTCGTGATGGAGCTGTGGGAAATAATTCAGGGCCTGCTGGCACAAGGTGATGCAGTCGTCGTACTTCTCTTCCTTGACCAGGATGCGGCTCATGAGGGAATACCAGCGTTCCCGGTCCGACGCGATGACCCGTTCCCGCCCCTTCAAAGTCACCGTCTTCTCCTGGTCCGGCAGCTGATCCGGGTCGAGGCGGCGCAAATAGGCCCCCATGAGTCCAGCCTGACCGGGCTGGTTCTTGAGGACATCGACCATGCGCCACACAGCCAGGGCATACGGCGTATACGGCCCTTGCTGACTATACTTCAAGATGGCGTCGACGGCGCGGCGGAAATCTTCCGGTGCCTGTGTCCGTTCATCGAATTTCTGGATATATAAATAATAGAGGCACCAGCAGTAAATCCCGTGGAGATTGACAAAATCAGGGAAGGCAATCATACCGGCCCGGGCGATTTCCCGGCCCTTCTTGTACTGCTTCGTCTTGCGCAGGGCATAGGCATAGTAATAATAATCCCAACACGTCCAAGTCTGGTCCGGCGCGGCTTTGCCATACATAGCCAGTACCTCGTCATAGCGGCCGTCGCGGCAGGCCTGGCGGGCAGCAAAAGAATCCATGGAACCACCTCCGTATTTTTTCACAATATTTCGTATATGATAAGGGTATTATAACATAAAAAATAGGGCTTGTCGCACGACGACAAGCCCTTTTAAG
>CABQJB010000189.1 GCA_902464195.1 uncultured Megasphaera sp. | reverse complement strand
CCCGATTTCGTGAACGGGCGCCCCACGTGGCGCCCCTACAGAAAAAGGCGCTGTCTTCATGGGACAGCGCCTTTTTTCATATAACCAAAAGATTTTCTTTTTGCCAGCAGGAGTTTGACAATTCTGTGTAGAATATCTTAAGATAAATCTAGTTATATAGAGTTGCTTGGAGGTAGTCATTATGACACTCAGTTTATTTTGGTCGCGCTATACGCTGGAACTTCGGGAACAGCATCTGCGCGATGTCGATGAACTTTATCATTATCTCATTGCCCGGGAACGCTGGAACTGGTTCCTGGCCAAGATCCCCGAACAGGCTCAGATCCAGATACTCCGCGGCCACAACCATGGCGAAGATTCCTGGACGTGCCGCAAATGGCTCGACCACATGCTGGACTGGATCAAGGAGAACAAGCCGCCTGCCGTCTATGATGCCGTCATCGACAAGATTCATATGATTGAAGACAAGCCGATTGAAGAACTGGAAAAACAGGCTGCCCGCAACATTTCGCCGGAAGAATTGGAAAAACTCCAGCGGGCCGGTTATTTTCAATGTATCGAGGCGCCGAAAAAAACGGAATGAAAGCAGGTGAGGGAATGACCTTTCTATTACGCATGATAACAGCGGCTGTCCTGTTCTTTTCTCTGGCAGCTGCCGCACCGGCTGCTGTCGTGCAGGCCGATTCCGTCCGCGTCCTGCCCATTTCCGGCGACATTGACGGCAGCCAGGCCGCCTTCATCCAGCGCGGCCTGCGCCAGGCCGCTGAAGAAGGGGATACGGCCGTCGTTATTACCATTAATACTTTAGGAGGCCGCGTGGACAGTGCCTTGAAGATCCGTGACATGCTCATGGCGTCTGACGTGCCGACCATTGCCTATGTCACGTCGCGGGCCTGGTCGGCCGGGGCCCTCATTGCCCTGTCGTGCCGCCACATCATCATGGCGCCGGGCAGCAGTATCGGCGCTGCCGAACCGATTCCCAATACGGAGAAGAATATCGCCGCCCTGAAAGCCGAGTTCAGCGCGACAGCCGCCCAGAATGGCCATAATCCCGGCGTCGCCGAAGCCATGGTCGACAAGTCCCAGGGCTATCCCGACTATGCCGAACCGGGGAAGATACTGGCCTTATCCGACGGCCAGGCCAAGGAACTCAACGTATCCGACGGTTCGGCCGATACGCTGTCCGAAGCCCTGGCCCTGTACAGTCTGGGCGATGCCAGCCTGACCTATGTCGACAAGGACTGGCGCGATGACGCCGTCGGCATCTTGCAGAACCCCTATGTCCGCACGGTCTTCGTCGCCCTGATCATCGCCGCCCTGCTGGCGGAAATCAAGATGGCCGGTATCGGCGCCGGCATCGCTACGGCCTTTGTCTTCGGCGGCCTGCTGCTCCTATCGGGCAACGAGTCTCTGGCCGACGGCCTGAAAATCGTCGCGGCCTTCCTGGTCAGCCTGCTCTGCATCGGCCTGGAACTGGCGTCGCCTGGCGTCGGCATCTTCGGCCTGGCCGGCGTCGTCCTCTTGTTCGGCAGTCTGTTCTTCATGCTCGGCGCCACTTATGAGGCCGTTTACATCCTGGCCGGCGGGACGGTCCTGGCCATTATATTATTTTATATTGTCGGCAAACACCTGCCCAAGAGCCGGCTTTTTGAAAAACTGACCCTCAAGAACCGTTCGACGAAAGAAAAGGGATATACGGCTCAGGCCGATTACAGCAAATATCTCTATGAACGGGGCAAGACCATTACCATCCTGCGTCCGTCCGGGACGATCCGCATCGGCAAAGAGCGCGTCGATGCCGTGGCCAACGGCACGTTCATCGGCCGCGACGTCATCGTCCGCGTCGTCAAAGTCGAAGGCAGCCGCGTCGTCGTCGAACCGGAACCGGAACGCCATCCCAAACCCTGAGAAGGAGGTCTCTTATGTCTATCGTATCCTTTTTGGCAGTGCCCATCATCATCATCGTCGCCGCTGTCATCATCGTATCCCTGTTCCTGCACTTCGTGCCCATCGGTTTGTGGATTTCGGCCATGGCTGCCGGCGTATCCGTCGGCATCGTCAACCTCATCGGCATGCGCCTGCGCCGGGTCATCCCGTCGAAGATCATCCTGCCACTGGTCAAGGCCAACAAGGCCGGCCTCGATGTCAACGTCAATCAGCTGGAAGCCCATTACCTGGCCGGTGGGGACGTCGACCGCGTCGTCGATGCCCTCATTGCCGCCCATCGGGCGACGATGTCCCTGACCTTTGAACGGGCCTGCGCCATCGACCTGGCCGGCCGCGACGTCCTGGAAGCCGTCCAGATGAGTGTCAATCCGAAAGTCATCGAAACGCCGTTCATCTCGGCTGTCGCCCAGAACGGCATCGAACTGAAAGTCCGGGCCCGGGTCACGGTCCGTGCCAACATCGACCGCCTCGTCGGCGGTGCCGGTGAAGCGACGGTCATCGCCCGCGTCGGCGAAGGCATCGTCACCAGCGTCGGCTCGGCCCGGGACCATTCGCAGGTCCTGGAAAACCCTGATGAAATCAGTAAGACCGTCCTCAGCAAGGGCCTCGACGCCGGGACGGCCTTTGAAATCTTGTCCATCGACATTGCCGACGTCGACGTAGGCCGCAACATCGGCGCCCGCCTGCAGACGGACCAGGCTGAAGCGGATAAGCAGATCGCCCAGGCCAAGGCCGAAGAACGGCGGGCCATGGCTGTCGCCAAAGAGCAGGAAATGCAGGCCTATACCCAGGAAATGCAGGCCAAAGTCGTCGAAGCCCAGGCCGAAGTCCCGTTGGCTCTGGCCCAGGCCCTGCGCGAAGGCAAGTTAGGTGTCATGGATTACTATAATATGAAGAATATCATGGCCGACACGGACATGCGCGCCGCTGTCGCCCAGGCCGGCGTCCCCAAGACCCAGTCGGTCCCGACGGGGCAGGACAGTCACCATGACGACCACGGCCCGGCAGGCCATAGTGAAAAGTAGGTGAGCCTTATGGATATGTTGTGGCTCATCGTGGCCTTTGCCCTGATGGCAATCCTGCCGGACCTGCTGCGGCGGCGCCGCCGCTATCCCAGGCGGAAGGGCCCCATTCCCGTGCCGCCGCGGCGTAAGCCCGCACCGGTTAAGGCGCCGGCTCCGGCTGAAACCGGGGGAGAAGCGGCTGGAGACGAGATTTCTGCGCAGGAAACGACAGCTCCGGCACAGCCGTCCATCGTACCGGCCGCCATGCCGGCC
>CABQJB010000188.1 GCA_902464195.1 uncultured Megasphaera sp. | reverse complement strand
CCACTAGCCACTAGCCACTAACATTATACGTTATGGAAGGGGCTGCTTCAAGTCTTAAGCGCCGAGGCCGGCCATGAGGGCCAGGTGATAGGTGGCAAAGGCCAGGACGTACGAGAGTACGAGGCACATGGCGTCGCAGGCGAGGAGCATTTTCCACGATCCTGTTTCACGTTTGATGACGGCCATGGCAGCGACGCACGGCATGTAGAGCAGGACGAAGACCATGAGCGACAGGGCGACGGCCTGGTTGAAGTCCGGGTCATCACGGAGGTAAGCGACGATGCCCGATTCGTGGGTGTCGTCACCGCCGACGCTGTAAATCGTACCCAAGGTCGAAACCATGACTTCTTTCGCAGCTGTGCAGGCGATGAGGCCTACGCCGATTTTCCAGTCAAAGCCAAGCGGTGCGATGACCGGTTCTACGAAATGACCGAGGCGGGCGGCATAGGACTGCTGGAGTTTTTCAGCGGTCTGCTGGTCGTCGAGTTTGGACGATTCGTCGTCAGCGTCGGCTTTAGCATCGAAGAGCGGCAGAGCCTGAGCGAAAACGGCCGGATTCTGTTCCTGGAGATCGGCGAAGCTCTGGGGATATTTGCCCATGAACAAGTTGTCTTCTTCTTCTTCGGAATTCTTGACCTGGTCTTCGACGGAGCTCAGGGCGGCAGCCGGGTTCAGGGCGTTGCCTGTATCGGCTTCATCTTCATCGGCTTCGTCAGCGGCTTCATCAGCAGCAGCGACCATGGATTCATACATATCATTCAATTCAGCATTGTCTTCGATAGCGCTGAGGCCATAGGACTGGAGGATGTCAGACTGTTTCTGTTCCATTTCAGCCGTGACCTGGTCTTTGGCAGCATCGAAATCCTGGGAGTATTCAACGTCCATCGGGTATGCTGTGAGGAACCAGACGAGAATGGATGCACCGAAGATAAAGGTACCGGCTTTTTTGAGGTACAAGACGGTACGTTCCCACATGTGCATGAGGACGCCTTTCAAGGTCGGAATGTGATACGGCGGCATTTCCATGACGAACGGTTCCTGTTCGCCTTTGAAGGCCGTGTGACGGAGGACCAGGGCGACGCAGACGGAAATGATGATGCCCAACAGGTATACGCCGAAGAGGACCGTACCACCGTGGCCGGAAGCGCCGAAGAAAGCGGCGATGAGCAAGGTGTATACCGGCAGGCGGGCACCGCAGCTCATGAACGGGCAGGCCAGGATCGTGACCAGACGGTCCTTTTCATTGTCCAGCGTACGAGCGGCCATGATGCCCGGTACGTTGCAGCCAAAGCCGAGGATCATCGGGATGAAGGACTTGCCGTGCAGCCCCAGGGCACGCATAGCGCGGTCGATGAGGAAAGCGGCACGGGCCATATACCCCGTATCTTCGAGCAAGCTGATGAATAAGTACAAGAGGACGATAAGGGGAACGAAAGAAAGAACGGAACCGACACCGCCGATGACACCGTCGACGACGAGGGAGCGGAGCTGTTCGTCTTCGATGACGTCGCTGCACCAGTCACCGAGCATCGAGAAGCCCGTGTCGAGCCAGCCCTGCGGGTAGGCGCCGACGGTGATGACGACGACGAACATGAGCCACATGAGAGCCAGGAAAATGGGGATACCCAAGTAGCGGTGAGTCAGGACGCTGTCGATCTTGTCGGACAAGGAGTCACTAGAACCGACATTGATAATTGATTTATTAAATACATCAGTTGCGAATTGATATCGACATTGAGCGAAATAAAAGTCCAAATCGACCTTATTAGCCAGGGTATCGCGCAGGGTCGAAGCCAGGGCCAGGATGGACTGTGTCCCTTCCAGGGCGCGGACTTTGGCAATGGCGTCGGAGTCATTTTCCAGGAGCTTGACGGCCAGCCAGCGGACCGGATATTTGATGATGCCCATTTTTTCGATGGCATCGGTCAGGTTGGCGATAGCCGGTTCGACGTCTGGGCCGTAATCGACTTTGGCATTGACCAGGTTCTGGGTCTGTGTACCGGAAATGGCATCGAGCAGTTCTTTCGTGCCGATGTTCTTGCTGCCGACGAGGGGCACGACAACGGCACCGAGCTGCTGTCCCAATTTCTTGAGATCGATTTTGATGCCCATGCGTTCGGCAATGTCCATCATGTTCAGTGCGATGACCATGGGGCGGCCCAGTTCGACGAGCTGTGCGGCCAGATACAGGTTACGTTCCAGGTTGGACGCATCGAGGACGTTGACGATGATGTCCGGTTTTTCATTGATGATGACGTTACGGGCGACGACTTCGTCCAGGGACCGTGCCGTCAGGCTGTACGTGCCGGGCAGGTCGACGAAGAGCAGGTCCTTGCCGTTGAAAGTACGATGGCCTTCCTTCTTTTCGACAGTAACGCCAGGATAGTTGCCGACGTGCTGTTTGGCGCCGGTAATGTTGTTAAAAATCGTCGTTTTACCGCAGTTCGGATTGCCGGCCAGGGCAATCTTGATCTTTGCTGCATTTTCCATGACTACTATGTACCCCCTTTTATTGTTCTACGGCGACGGAAATCATCGCCGCTTCATTCATGCGCAGAGCCAGTGCGCACCCTTTGACTTTTACCTCAATGGGGTCTCCGAGCGGGGCCTTTTTGAAGACTGAAATATGCGAGCCCTTGACGACGCCCATGTCGACGAGGCGGTGCTGGATATTCCCCCGTCCCTGCAGGGCATCGACAACGCCCGACTGACCGACTTTCATGTCAGCTAATGAAACAATTTTCATGACTAAACTCCCCTTTACTCACCTCAGACGGCCTCTTCCGTCCGGGCGGCTAATATGTTCTTCAGCGCGTTCGAGCTGCTCGTATGGGAACGGACGACTTCGACGTTCTTGCGCTGCGCTTCCTTGATGGCGCAACGGACCATACTGTGGCTCACGGTGCTGGTGAATAACACCACAAGATCAGGCGACCCGATTTTCGATTTGAAATCGCTTGGTACCTGTGTAAAGACCTTTGCCTTATAATCGTACTCTTTGCAAATACGCTTATAGCGACAAACCATACAATCATTTCCACCTACGATGACGACACTCATTTACATCGCTCCTTTCAGCTCCGTAAATAATACTCACACATCCCTTCTTATTAATGATAATACATTTCATTACCATAAACATTATATATTTTTTCACAAACTATGTCAATAGTTGCTATTGAAATTCATTTATAAAAAAAGGGCCTGTCGCATAACGACAAGTCCTTTTGTAGGGGCGCCACGTGGGGCGCCCGTTTCTGCCCGA
>CABQJB010000187.1 GCA_902464195.1 uncultured Megasphaera sp. | reverse complement strand
GCACAAGGCTCCCTTTATAGGGGAGCTGGCCGCCAAAGGCGGTCTGAGAGGTTAAAGGCCGGCCCCTACGCATACGGCTGCTAGCCGTTTATTTTGTGACCAGCGGCCTGCGAATCTCGCTTACTATTCTTCGTGTCTCCGCTTGATGCGGTAGACGGTGGAGCGGCTGATGCCGAGTTCTTTGGCGATTTCGGCGCCGCTCTTCCCTTCGCGGCTCATTTTTTCAATCCTTTCATAGGTCAAATCTTTCTGGCCGTCATCTTCACCCGATATTTTCTGCCCTTCTGTCATATCAGCCTGGGGCATGACGTGAAGGACATCTTTTACTTGGATGACCGGCTGTTTAACGACCAGCACCAGCCGTTCGATGACGTGGGCCAATTGCCGCACATTGCCGGGCCAGGGCTGATTTTTGAAGAAATCCCAAACTTCAACGTCAAAGGTATGGGATCGATGGTAGCGGATATCCAGGCTCTTCAGCAGCGCTTGGGAAATCTCCTGGATATCGCTTTTCCGTTTGCGCAGCGGCGGGACTTCGATGGGCAGGACGGCCAGGCGGTAATAGAGGTCCAGCCGGAAATGCCCTTCCTGGACTTCACGGGGCAAGTCCTTATTGGTCGCCGCAATGACCCGGACATCGATGGGTACACCATGCTGACTGCCTACGGGGCGGACATATTTTTCCTGGAGGACCCGCAGCAGCCGGTTTTGCAGGACATAAGGCATATCACCGACTTCGTCGAGGAATAAGGTGCCGCCATTGGCCGCTTCAAAGAGGCCTGTCTTGCCTTCCCGGTTGGCTCCGGTAAAGGTCCCGCCGGCATAGCCAAAAAGCTCGCTTTCCAGCAGGCTTTCCGTAATGGATCCGCAGTTGACCGCGACAAAAGGGGCGTGCCGGCGACTGCTCAGATTATGGATGGCCTGAGCCAGCATTTCTTTGCCCGTCCCCGATTCACCGGTGAGGAGGATCGTCGAATCGGTAGCACCATAGACTTTCGCCAGTTCTTTGACCTCGGTAATAGCCTGAGAAGAACCGATGATATCCTGCAGATGATAATGGGCCAGCATCCCATTCTGTGGAAAAGCGGCGCGAATGTTCCCCTGATAGCGGCGGTGGATATTCCACAAAGCCTTGAAAAAGGCACGGGCAATCCCGCCCCGTCCCGGCCGCAAGGGAATCCAATTCATATGCCGGGCGACGGTCATTGCCGAAATCGCATCAGTCCCGATGAGGTCCGTAACCCCTTGGGAGGCGGCCCGCCGGATGAGGTCCCGCAATCCCCGTTCGTCATACGCCGGTGCCAAACGATAAAAAGAAACATGCATAACCTGCAAAGCCTCTTCCAAATCATCATAGTAATCACGCAGGGCAAAGGGAATGATAGCCCCCAGCTTTCCTTCTTTCGGGGCAAAATAAATACACCTCAATAAATCCAGGATACTAGGCTGAATCACATAAACCTGCACCTGAGGATAGGCAACAGCCAGTTTCGTCGCCATGGGTTCCCAGGCAAAAAAAGCAACCACCTCATCATGGACAGCCGCTTCAATCTGAAGTTTGGCCCCTTTGCGAGCTCCATTGATCAGGATAATCTGTGAAGGATCAATTCGCCGGGATGCCTGTGCCATCTGCTGCACCATATCATAGACGTGATCATTCGGCGTAATAACAGAAACTTTTAAGTTTCTATTTACCCCCCACGTAAAATTTCTCGTCATTCATACTTGCTCCTTTATAATCTTAATAGTCCGTTGAACCACTAACTGCCAATCAGTATTTCATAATCAATATGTTTTGACTTTGTCCTATAGTTGTCATTAATTCGTAACAATAATTACATTATATACTATATTCGGGGAAATGACAAAAGGACTTGTCGCACATGCGACAAGTCCTTGTAAGTGGTTAGCAGTTAGTGGCTAGTTGTTAGTGGCTAGCGGATGGGTTTACAGGTAAAGCTGAACCCGTTGGGCAACAGCGCCATCAGCGGACGCGGACGAGTTCGTATTCCCGTGTGCCTAAGCCGATTTTTTCAGCGTGTTCCAGCGTGGTCTTCCAATCGACGTTGGGGTTGCTGTCGAGGAAGTGGTCGTGATGGTGGTGCCAATCGGGTTTAGCCAGGTTATCCGACAGCTGGCTGTTGGGCATGGGAGCGGCTTTCATGCAGGCATCGGCGCAGGCCTGGTCGAGGGCAACCGGGTCGAAGGAAGCGAACATGCCGATGTCCGGCAGGATGGGCGCATCGTTTTCGGCGTGGCAGTCGCAGTTCGGCGAAACGTCCATGACCAGGTTGATGTGGAAGCACGGACGATCCTGGCAGACGGCCTGGGCGTATTCAGCCATCTTGCGGTCCAATTTTTCATTGGCATCCCATTCGACGGTCTGAATGGCATCAAAAGCACAGGCGCCGATGCAGCGGCCACAGCCTTTGCACAGGTCTTCGTGGATGTGGGCGACGTTATCTTCATACGTGATGGCATCAGAACCGCATTCCTGCGCGCAGCGATGACAGTTCTTGCACTTGCTTTCGTCAACTTTCGGTTTGCCCGACGAATGCTGTTCCATCTTGCCGGCACGGCTGCCACAGCCCATGCCGATATTCTTGATGGCGCCGCCAAAACCGGTCATTTCATGGCCCTTGAAGTGAGCCAGGCTGATGAAAACATCGGCATCCATGATGGCCCGGCCGATTTTCGCTTTTTCAACGTATTCGCCATTCTTGACCGGCACTTCGACTTCATCGGTTCCGCGCAGGCCGTCGCCGATGATGATCTGACAGCCCGTAGTGACCGTATTATAGCCGTTAAGGTTGGCACAGTCCATGTGTTCCAAAGCGTGCTTGCGGCTGCCCGGATAAAGCGTATTGCAATCCGTCAAAAACGGCCGGCCGCCCAATTCCTTGACCAAATCGGCCACGGCTTTGACGTACTGCGGGCGTAGCGAAGCCAGACAGCCTAATTCCCCGAAATGCATCTTGATAGCGACGAATTTCCCTTCAAAATTGATATTTTCAATACCAGCCTTCTTGCAGAGCTTCTGCAGTTTCTGTAAATTATTTTTCCCCGGACGGCAACGGAAATCCGTGAAATATACCTTTGCTTTTTCCATAAAACCTTACCTCCTAAAACAAGTTACTTTTATTGTATCACCTGAAGTACGCTCTAAGTCAACATTTTCTTTGTAAACCGACTGTCAAAATTGAACCTCTCCCGCTTATAGAAGCGGGAGATTCTTGAGAAGGTTGCTGTTTAAGTTTCCTCCTGAAATCAGGATAGCCTTATTCTCAAAGGGCTGTCCAAA
>CABQJB010000186.1 GCA_902464195.1 uncultured Megasphaera sp. | reverse complement strand
ATCGTACACGTTTCCCGATAGCCATCGGCCAGGACGCTGGCCGTCAGGTCGAAGTCTTCCAAATCGTCGAGGAGGGCTTCGGTCATGCGGTGCTGGACGGCATTATAGCCCGTGCAGAAGAGGATCCGCGGGCAGCGCACGCCGCGGAACAGTCCCCGCGGATGCTTGATGAGCTTGGCCAGCATGGCCGGCGTAATGACAGCGCCGCAAGGACGGCCCATGATGGCCGCTGCCGTTTCGACGCCTTCGATTTTTTCGGCGCTGATGACGTTGCCCAGCATCTGTAAATTGAGGACACCGATGACGGTATCGCAGGAAGCCGGCAAGGGTACATCGTCTGCCAGCGGGGCCTTGAGCCACTTATTGCCGGCTGCATCGCCTTCGATGAGGATGTACCAGGCCGGGTGGCGCATCTTGATGTCATCGATGACCTTGGGGTCGAGGCCGATATAGCGGTCCTGGTCGTCGAGGCCGGCGAACCACGCCGGGACATGGCCGGCGGCAATGCGTTCAGCGCAGAAGGCTTCGCCCTTTTCCATATCTTCCGTGCAGATGACGTCAAAGGGTTCGACATTATCGACACGCGTGCTGTCCATGGGAACGATGCTGCTGACCATGATCGGCAGATGACCGCCGTGGCCGTAAGTCCCCAGCCGTTCCAATACGGTCGTCTTACCACCGGCACCGACAATAGCCGTAATGCCGGGTTTCAACATACGTCGCCAACGATTATCTTCAAACATGAAAGTACCCCCTTCTGGAATTCACTTCTTCACAACATAACGATTATAGCCTTTCCAGGCCGATTTGATGAGACCGCGGACCATATCGATGGTCAGGGCCCGCCGTTCTTCTTCGGAGCAGGTGCCGAAATTGCCGAAATCGAGTTCTTCACTGGCCAGATGGGCCACATTTTCTTTGACGGCCATGCCCTTTTCCGTCAGTTCTTCACTGGCCGAGCGGGCAATGGCAGCCAGGCCGGGACGGCCGCCGACGACGATGCACCACGAATCTTCCCGCATGGCGACGGCACCGACCAGATACGGTTCATCTGCCGGCAGCTTGCGATAGGCTTTATAGGCCGTATAGACAGCTTCTTTGGCAATGGAAATGCCCGTTACCAGTTCACCCATGGGCGGGCAGTGCAAATAGTCATCCAGGCTCATGCAGCCTTTATCCTGCAGCTGTACATCGACGTGGAGGGACAGGAGGATCGGCAGGAGGACGGAAAAAGGCGCTTTCCCCGAAATGACGCCGCCCAGCGTGCCGTAGCGCTGGACGTTTTTATCGGCTACGTCACTGATGGCCTTGCTGATGGCTCCGCCGGCAAACTCCTGGATGACCGGGGAAATCTTGATCTGCCAAAGCGGTGTCATGGCGCCGATGACGATGTCGTCTTCCCGTTCTTCGATATACTGCATCCCGGCTTTCGACAAATCGACAGCCAGGTCATAATGGTCTTTTTTATATTTCAAGCCCTGCGTTCCCGCCAGGAAAACAGCCGACGCAGCCTGCCGATAAGCAGCGTAGGCTGCGGCCGGATTATCCGGGACCAGGGTCGTCGTACTGGTAATCACGATACTGAAAATCTCCTTTCTGCCTAGTTAAGGGATGTCGTCGAAGAACCAGTCTTCCAGGGCCACGTTCGGCCTGTCCTTGTTGAGCAGGAAAGACCCGCCACATTCATCGACGACAGCATCGACAAGGGCATCGACGCCGATGTCGCTGCACAAATCCATTTCTTCTTTATATAAAAGGATGGGCATGAGAAGTTCCACCGTCGTACCATCGGCCATGGAAACGCCGCCCAGCTGACCTTCAAACTGGACGATGACCAGGCCGGACAGGGCCGTATCCCTGGCAAAAGGCTCATGGCTTTCCGAGTTGGGCAGGAGAAAGCCATAGGACATCCACACATCATGGACGTGCGGGAACCGCCCCAGCTCCATGAGCAGCCAGATGGGCCAGGCTTCTTCGTCGTTTAGGGAAATATCCCGGTCCTTGCGGAAGGGCCAATGGGCCGGCAGGATGAGGCAGAGTTCGCCGTAGCCTTCTTTCCCGGTCACAAATTCGCCAGCCGGGTAATGCATGGGAGCGGCACTCATGCCGATGGTATGAAGGAGATAGAAGGGTTCTTCTACCGTAGGATATAAGAGCTCTACGTCCACTGCCAGCGGCGTCCCGTCCGGGTCCTGGAAGACACTCCACTGCCGATGAGGAAAGAGGCTGTGGAAATAAGCCTGGACGGCGCGGCCATATTCCTCGTGAGGCCGCTGTATCTTCAAGGTGTCCATCAAGGAAAAAAAGCGAGGCCATCGATAGGACGTAATCGGTAAGGTACTCATCGAATCCCCCCTTTTCGTTATATTCAGCTTCATTATAACATAAATGAGCCAGCTCTGGGCAACCAAAAAGGGGCGCCGCGAACGCGAAGCCCCTCTCCACTATCATGACGATAGACTTTTTAGCCCTCAGGGTTCGTGCCGGAGGGATTCACTGAATCTCATCGCCTGTTCAATTGACGGGATATATCATATCAATAAATAGGGAAATTGTCAAATCACAGCGCCTTCGGCGCGCCTTGTAAAAGGCAGGACGGTATAGTAGAATAAAGGAGAATGGAACGCACTATATTAACCGCAAAGGGATGACTACATTGAAGGTACGCTGGGTAGAATTAAACCGTTTTGAAGCTGAACTGATCCTCGAATTCGCCTGCCAGCCCAAGGATGCTCCCGTTTCTGCCAGCCTGTGCCGTATGATATACCGCCGTCTCGAAGGCCAGCCGGCACTGGCACAGAACCAGCCGGGACTCCAGGACGGGGAGGCGTAAAAGGCAGCCTCACTCTTCCATCGCTTTTTCCAATCGAGCGGCGATGGCCTTCCCCGTTTCGGTCCGGGCCAGGCCGCCATCGGAGGTTTCTTTCAGGGCGACTGGCATGAGGCGGCCGATTTCCGCCATGGCCGCAATGACTTCATCTGGCGGGATGACGCTCTTGATGCCGGCCAGGGCCATTTCGGCAGCCGCCAGGGCTTCAACGGCAAAGACGGCATTGCGCTTGACACAGGGCACTTCGACCAGGCCCGCTACGGGATCGCAGGCCAGGCCCAGCGTGTTTTTCATGCACAGGGCAAAGGCCTGGAGGATCGTATCGTTATCGCCGCCGGCCATTTCGGCCACGGCCGCTGCCGCCATAGCCGCAGCCGTCCCACATTCGGCCTGGCAGCCGCCGACGGCACCGGCGACAGAGGCATTGCGGGAAACGACGGCGCCGATACCCGCTGCCGTGAACAAAGCATCGACCAGTACGGGAC
>CABQJB010000185.1 GCA_902464195.1 uncultured Megasphaera sp. | reverse complement strand
GCACAGAGTTTGTAGTTTGCAGAGAAAACCTTTAAATTTAAACCCATCCGCTAACAACTAACAACTAGCCACTAACAACTTTAAAGGGCTTGTCGTCGTGCGACAAGCCCTTTTTGTCGCCTTTTGCATTTTCTTTGTCGTTATTTCATGTTCAACGTGGCACGAAATGCGTGTATCATAGAGGTATCCCAAGGGGAAAGAGAGGAAACGCTATGAATCGATTTTTGTTGGATGGCCGCTATGGGGCTGTGTTACGGTCTTTTGGTATGCAGCCAGTGGAAGTCCTGAAAAAGGCCGGTCTGCCGGTCAACTTGTTCACGCAGGAGCATCCCGTCGTCACACAGGACGCTTATTTCCGTCTGATGACGGCTATCTCCGATTTGATGCCTGATGAATCGGTGCCCATCCGCATGGCGACGATGGAAAGCATCGAAACCTTTTCGCCGCCCATCTTTGCCGCCTATTGCAGCCGCAACGGACTGGCCTGCCTGCACCGCCTGGCCCGCTATAAACGGCTCATCGGACCGCTGGCCTTGGAAATCTGTGAAGGCGGGGACGCCGTAGACGTCCGGCTTACGACAGAAGACGGGAAGACCCCGCTGCCAACTTTTGTCATCGAAACGGAAATGGTCTTTCTCGTCCATCTCCTGCGCAAAGCCGTCAAGGAAGGGCTGACACCGTTGAAGGCGACTGTCGAAACGGCCATTCCCGGCCAGGCTTTCGCCAGCTTCTTGGGTATCCGGCCGGAACTGGGAGAGGTCAATGGCCTGACCTTTTCCCGCAGCGATTTAGAAAAGCCTTTCATTTCCGAAAATGAAGCCATGTGGCGCTATTTCGAGCCGGAAATGAATAAGCGCCTGTCCGAACTGACGGTCGACGATTCCTTCAGCGCCCAGGTACGCAGTGCCCTGACGGAAATGCTGCCGGCCGGGGAAGGGACGAGCCAGCACGTGGCCGACCGCATGGGCATCAGTACGCGGACCTTGCAGCGCCGCCTGAAAGACGAAGGGACGACGTTTCAGAAAGTATTGAGCGGGACGCGGGAAGTCCTGGCCCGCCACTATCTGCGTCACACGGATATGACGACGCAGGATATTGCTTTTTTGTTGGGCTACGCCGAAGTGAATTCCTTCCTGCGGGCCTTTGCCATTTGGACGGGAGAGACCGTCCGTGATTTTCGAAAAGGAGACCAACATGAACATGAATAAAAAAGTTATCTTATTGACCGGCGCCAGCAGCGGCATCGGCTTTGAAACGGCCAAGCGCCTGGCTAAAGAAGGGCACATCGTCTACGGCGCAGCCCGCCGCGTCGAACGCATGGCTGAATTGAAAGACATTTACGGCGTCATCCCCATAGCCCTCGATGTGACCGACGCCGCGTCGTGCCGCCAGGTCGTGATCCAGATTCTGGAAGAGCAGCGGCGCATCGACGTCCTCATCAATAATGCCGGCTACGGTTCCTATGGCGCCATTGAAGACGTATCACTGGAAGAAGCGAAGCGCCAGTTCGAAGTCAACGTCTTCGGCCTGGCCCGGCTGACCAAAGAAGTCCTGCCAATCATGCGCCAGCAGCATCAAGGCCGCATCATCAACGTCTCATCCATCGGCGGCCGCCTGACGACATACTTCGGCGGCTGGTATCATGCGACGAAATACGCCGTTGAAGGCTTGTCCGACGCCTTGCGCATGGAAACGAAGAGCTTTGGCATCGACGTCTCGCTCATCGAACCGGGCGGCATCAAGACCGAATGGGGCGATATCGCAGCGGACCACCTGGAACAATCGGCCAAGGGCGGAGCCTACGAAGCGGCCGCCGCCAAGACGGCAGCAGGCATACGCAAACAGTATGCCGGTAACATGATGTCAAATCCGTCCGTCGTAGCCAAGGCCATCGATAAAGCCGTCAATCAGCGCAGCCCCAAGACGCGCTACGTCATCGGCTTCGGTGCTAAACCCTTGATTTTCCTCCACAGCATCCTGCCGGCGCGCTGCTTCGACTGGATCATGATGCATGTCTCGTAAGAGGTGCCCCCTGTTGACTTTTCTCCTTCTTGCGATATAATAAGAAATATAGTTGGAATTAAAACTAATAAAGGGGAATCGCCATGGATGAAGAAGCGTTGCATATTTTACTGTTGTTAGGGTTTCACCGGTCGAACCGGGAAATCGGCCGCCGCATCAAGCGGGAAGGACTCATGCCCGGCCAGCCTAAGATTCTGGAATACTTGTGGTTCCATGACGGCGCCAGTCAGAAGGATATCAGCCGGGAATGCATCATCGACAAGTCGACGGTGACCAGCCTGCTGAAGCGCATGGAAAAGCTGGAACTCATCCGCAAGGAAACGCGGCCCGAAGATCAGCGGGGCGTGGCCATCTTCCTGACGGAAAAGGGCTGGGAAAAGGCCAAGCGGATCCGGGAGGTCATTTACGGCATCGACGATGAAATGTGGCAGGGCATCGAGCCTGAAGCGCGCCAGCAGTTCATGGCGACGTTCCATCGCATTATGGATAACGAAAAGAAGTGGGGCGATTGAGTATGCGCCATATGCATCATTGGAAAATCCGTACCAGTGTCTTTATTGGCAGTATTTTGATGACGGCTTTCGGTATCGACTTGATTACCGTCGCCAGCCTGGGGACGTCGCCCATTTCCAGCGTGCCCCTCGTCGTCAGCCTCTACACGCCGTGGACCTTCGGCCAGCTGACCTTTGTCCTCAACATGGCCTTCATCGTCTTGCAGATCGCCCTGCTGCGCCGTCAGTTCCGGCCTGTCGAGTTGTTGCAGATTGCTATTAACTTTGTCTTTAGCGCGGCCATCGATTTTTTCATGCACGTCATGGCAGGATTACAGGGATTGAGCTGGCCGCTGGCCTCGGTCCTCTTAGTGGCCGGCTGTGCGACCCTGGCCTTCGGCATCTGTATCGAAGTGGCGTCGCAGGTCCTGATGGTGCCCGGCGACGGGGCCGTCAAAGCCATTGCCCAGACGGGGAAATGGCGGATGGGTTCGACGAAAGTCGTCTTCGATTCGACCATGGTCACCATAGCCGTCATCTTGTCGAACCTTTACGGCGGCCTGGGGACCCTGACCGGCCTTGGCGTCGGTACCCTGGTATCGGCCATGCTCGTCGGGCGCTTCGTCAATTTCTTCAATCGCCGCGTCTTTTTCATCGAACGCCTGGCCCGGCTGTCCTTGGATGACGAACCCAAGGCAGCAGGAGCCTTGTCCCAAGAAGTTCGATCCTAATCCCGGGACTGGACTTCTTTCTTTTTCTGGTGTATACTTATAATTAGAAAGCTAATCAATGTGTTCGGATACGGTTTACGCCAGGATAAAGCGTAAACCTTTGATTTACC
>CABQJB010000184.1 GCA_902464195.1 uncultured Megasphaera sp. | reverse complement strand
GCCGATGTTGGCGACGAAGTGGATGTCGACGCCGCCTCTATGGTCGGCAATGGCGGCCTTGCACAGGGCAAAGACGCGGTCGGCGCTCTGGCGCAGGCGGTCGGTCAAGTCTTCAAGGCCGCGTTTCTTCTGGTCCAGGGCCGTTTCTTCGGCGATGAGGTCGCGCATGTTGGCGACATGGAAGACCGTGACCGAGGCGCCGTCGGCTTTGGCGAATTCTACGGCATAGCGGACGGCTTTCAGCGATTCTTCCGAGCCGTCAGCCGGGACGAGGATGCGCTGGTACGGCCCTTCTTTTTTGTTATGGGCCAGGAGGACCGGGCATTTTGCATGGGCCAGGACATACGTGCTGGCGCTGCCCAGGAGCTGTTCCGACAGGGAATGGCTGCCCCGACGGCCCATGACGATGAGGTCGGCGTCGCATTTGTCAGCTTCGCTTAGGATGCCGATTTCCGGCGTGCTGACCAGCTGGACCGTATGGACCATCAGGTTTTCCGGAACGGCTTCCATGGCTTTTTCCAGGACGTAGCCGCTCTTGTCCTTGGCCAGTTTAGTCAGGTCCTTGACCTTTTCATCGGTCATGTCTTCAAAGACGTCGAACGAGTCCAGGACGGCATCAGCATTAGTGATGTTGACGATGGTCAATTCAGCGCTGTAGACGTTGGCAATGTCGATGGCATGCTGCAAGGCATTGCGCGACGGCTTAGAACCGTCAATGGGAACCAAAATGTTTTTCATGATACATACCCCCTTTGTATAGAGACTACTTTTCCAGCGAACTGTTGATGCGGACGCCGCTCAGGAAGGGCATGACCGGCTTGGTGTCTTCCTGTACCGGTTCGCGGATGCCTTCAAAGGTCGTCGTCAGCATCAGCTTCAGGCGGTTGGTCTGGTTGACCGAGCTGGCGCTGGGGTCATAGTCGATAGCGACGATATTCGTTTCCGGGAAGGCGGCTTTCAAGGTCTTGATCATGCCTTTGCCCGTAACGTGGTTCGGCAGGCAGGCCCAGGGCTGGAGGCAGACGATGTTCTTGGCTCCGCGGTGGATGAGGTCGATCATATCCCCCGTGAGGAACCAGCCTTCACCGGCTTCATGGCCCAGGGACAAGTATTTCTTCGCTTCATCAGCGATGTCGTAAATCGAAGTAATGGGGTCGAAATGACGGCTCTTGGCGACAGCCTGTTCATAAGGCTTGCGGTACCATTCCAAGAGGCGGACGGCGGTCTTGCTGAGGAAGGAATCCTTCCAGCTGCCTGACAGGTATTTATGGCGGAACTGGTTGTCCAGCTGGCCGTAGAGGAAGAAGTCTGCCAGGCCGGAGACGATGATTTCGCCGCCTTCTTCTTCAATCATGCGGACGATGTGGTTATTGGCGATGGGGTGGAACTTGACGTAGATTTCACCGACCAGGCCGATGCGCGGCTTCATGGTTTCACTCATGTCGATATGGTCAAATTCGTCGACGAGGTCGCGGATATTTTTCTTGAACGATTTGAAATCGGCTTTCTTCAACTGTTCGGCACATTTCTTCTGCCACTTGTGGAAGAGGGCTTCGGCCGTCCCCTTGACCTTTTCGTAAGGCCGCGTGCGGTAGAGGACCTGCTGCAGGGCATCGCCGTAGATCATGCCCATGACCAGGCGGTGCCAGAAGCCGATGCCTGGTTGGAAACCGGGCTGCTTGTTCATGCCCTTGAGGTTCAGCGACAAGATGGCGACTTGCGACATGTTGGCGTCGTTCAGGGCCTTGCGGATCATGCCGATGTAATTCGTCGCCCGGCAGCAGCCGCCGGTCTGGGAAATCATGACCGTCGTGTGATCCAGGTCGTATTTGCCTGATTTGAGGGCCGTAATGATCTGGCCCAGGCTCATGATGGCCGGATAGCAGGCGTCGTTGTGGATATAGGCCAGACCCGTGTCGATGGCCTTCTGGCCCTGGTGGGGCAGGAGCTCGACGCGATAGCCTTCATGTTCAAAGGCGGCGCTGAACAAGGGGAAGTGGATCGGCGTCATCGACGGAGCCAGGATGACGTTCTGCTTGGCGTCTTCCTTGGTGAAAATCGTCTTTTCGTAGGAATAAGGTTCGACGACGTGATCTTCTTTCGGACGGTGGTTCATGACGAAGAGCAGCGAGCGCAGGCGGATGCGGATGGCACCCAGATTGGAGCCTTCGTCGATCTTGAGCAGTGTATGGATCTTGTGGCCGTGGGCCAGGATGTCCTGGACCTGGTCGGCAACGATGGCGTCGAGGCCGCAGCCGAAGGAATTGAGTTCGACCAGTTCCAGGTTCGGATGCTGCGTGATGTACTGGGCAGCCCGGTAGAGGCGCGAATGGTAAGACCACTGGTCGACGACGCGCAGGTGGCCCGGGAACTGGCCCAGGGGAGCGACGCCGTCTTCAGTGAGGACAGCCAGGCCCAGGCTGTTGATGAGTTCCGGTATGCCGTGATTGATTTCCGGGTCGACATGGTACGGGCGGCCGCAGAGGACAATGGCCCGCTGGCCCGTCTTTTCCAGGTTGTCCAGGATTTTTTTGGTAATGTCGTATATCTTCTGTTTATACGCTTCCTCTTCGTCCCAAGCGGCAGCTGCGGCGGCTTTGACTTCGTGAGCCGGCAGGTTCCAGGCTTTCAATTCTTCGGCCAGGCGCTTGCCGATGCGCTTCTTGTCGTGAAGGGGCAGGAAGGGGCAGAGGTAGGGCGTATTGGTTTCAGCCAGGCGTTCGCCCATGTTGTTGCGGATGACTTCAGGATAGCTCATGACCATGGGGCAGTTGAAGGTATTGTCCTTGCTGCCTTCGCTGGGGCCGTTCTGGATGCACGGATAGAAGATGCGGTCGACGCCTTTTTCCAGGAGGTTCTCGATGTGGCCGTGGACCAGTTTGGCCGGGTAGCAGGCCGAGTCCGACGGGACCGTGTCCATGGCCTTTTCAAAGAGGGCCTTTGACGACGGGTCCGAGAGGACGACGGTGTAGCCGAGCTTGGTGAAGAACGTGAACCAGAAAGGATAGTCTTCGTACATGTTGAGGACCCGCGGGATGCCGACGGTGCCGCGCGGTGCATTTTCCACGGGCTTGTAGCCGAAGAGCAGGTTGTATTTGACCTTGTACATGTTGGGCAGGGGCTTCCTGCGGGCTGCTGTCGAGCCGGCAGCGCCGCGTTCACAGCGGTTGCCCGTGATGAAGGAACGGCCGTCGTTGAAGGTGTTGACTGTCAGCAGGCAGTTGTTGGTGCACAGGCCGCAGTGGCGGATAGACGTCGTGACCTGCAATTCTTCCAGGGCTTTCGGGCTGACGATGGTCGATTTGGCATGGTCTTCGTGGTAGGCCGTGCGGCAGATGAGGCCCATACCGAAGGCC
>CABQJB010000183.1 GCA_902464195.1 uncultured Megasphaera sp. | reverse complement strand
GAATAATATATACATATATAGAAAATGCATCCGGCTCAACGAAGGAGGACTGGCCTATGAACGATAGATACACACCGACATTTAATATTCACGAAGCAGTGCGCAAGACTTTGCCTTATATGATGGAAATGCGCGAATATTTCCATGCCCATCCGGAATTGAGTGAAAAAGAATTCGATACGTGCAAGACGATTTTCCAGGAACTGTCCCTCATGGGCATCGAAGACGTCAAGATCATCGCCGGTACAGGCGTCACCGGCCTGATTCACGGCGCCCTGCCCGGTCCGGTCATCCTCTTGCGGGCCGATATCGACGCCCTGCCGCTGACGGAAAAATTCGACTGCCCTTATTCGTCTCTCGTCGACGGCGTCATGCACGCCTGCGGCCATGACGGCCATGCAGCCAATCTCCTGGGCGTCGCCAAAATCCTCAACAAGCACAAAGACTGCCTGCGCGGTACGATTCGCCTGGCTTTCCAGCCAGCCGAAGAAGGCAATGGCGGCGCAGCCCGCATGATCGACGCCGGCATCCTCAATAACCCACGCGTCGACTACGCTCTGGGCCTGCATGTCGCCGGCAGCCTGCCCAAAGGCTATGTTGGCATCGGCCGCGGTGAAATCTCGGCGTCCTGTGACGACTTCACCATCACCCTCCACGGCCGCGGCGGCCACGGCTCCCAGCCGTCCCTGTGCATCAGCCCTATCCAGATGGGCATCGACATCATCCAGTCCATCCAGAACTTCGTCTACAACTGCCACGCTGACGGCGACGGCGTCGTCCTCACCTTCGGCCAGTTCCAGGCCGGCCACAACCCGAATGTCATCCCGGAAACGGCCGAACTAAAAGGGACTTTGCGGACGTATAATGAGGAAAAGCGTAAACGCATCCTCGACGCTATCCAGGCCATCCTGAAGAACGTCACCACCACTTACGGCGGCACTTTCGACCTGGACGTCGTCCCCTTCTCGCCAGTCTGCGTCAATGACGATGACGTCACCAACCGGGTCGTCCACATCCTCCAGGACCAATGTTCCCACCGCGTCGACCTGGTCCCCTTGAAGCGCGGCTCCGGTTCGGAAGACTTCGCCTATTTCAGCGCCGCTGTGCCCAGCTCGTTCTATTACGTCGGCGTCTACAGCGATGCACCGGTCATCGGCCATTCGCCGGAATTCCACTGGGACAGCAATGCCTTGAAGTACATGTGCGAAACGATGCTCACCATTGTCTATTACTTTGAAAGTTATGAGTAAGATTTTCAGTTGTTTAATTCTATATTGAGCGTATAATGAGGGGTATCCATCTTGAAAAGGAGGAATACCCCTCATGGTCTTTTGGTTCATCATCGAACACACGATGCTTCCCATTTTCTTTCTCGTCGTCCTCGGTTATTTCCTCGACAAGAAATTCCACCTCGACGTCAAGACCTTGTCGAAGCTCATGTTCTTCCTGGTCATACCCAGTTTTATCTTTACCAATATCTATACGACACAATTCCCGGCGACGAGCATCAACATCATCGCGGCCATCGCCATCTTCATGGTCATCTGCTTCATCATCGCCAATATCGTCGGCCGCATCCGCCATTACGATGCAGCCATGCTGGAATCGTGCCGCAATGCCTTCATGTTCAACAACACGGGGAACCTCGGCGTCGCCCTGATCATCCTCGTCTTTTCCCATGACCCCTTCGTTGTCAATGGCCAGACGCCGTATCTGGCCGAAGCTATGGTCGTACAGATCATCATCTTCATGATCCAGAGCATCTCCCTCAATACGCTCGGCCTCTATCAAGCCGGACGGGGCCGCCTGACGGCCCGGGATACGCTGGCCGTCATGTTCCACATGCCCCTGCTCTACGTTCTGGCTGCAGCCCTCATCGCCCGCTACGTCGGCTGGGATGCCAAGGATTTCTTTTTATGGCCCATCATGGAAATGGCCAGCAAAGCTCTCCTGCCCCTGGCTATGGTCAGCATCGGCGCTCAGTTGTCGCAGACAAAGATCCAATGGCTCGACAAAGACGTCTGGATTGTCAGCATCCTCAAGATGACGGCCCTGCCCCTCATCGGCCTGGCCATGATTTATATCGCCAATGCCTTCCGGCCCGGCACATTTACGGCCGTCAGCGCCACGGTCTTCCTCATCTACTGTGCCATCCCGACGGCGGTCAATACGGCCCTGTTCGCCATTGAATTCGACAACAACCCCGATTACGCCACGCAGGTCGTCATGAACACGACGGCCCTCAGCGCCATATCTTTGACTTTCTATATTTTCCTGGGACACATTTTATTCGTCTAAATGATATACTTTTTATTCGATTGTTAGGAAAATCAATATATCCTAACTTTTATCGAAAGAATTGCAAAAAAAGTTATTGACATAACGCGATTTTGCTTATATAATAATCCCATCAACAGAATAATGACGGCAAAGGAGCCCAGAAAGATAGCGTGAACTATCCTTCCGGGCTTTTCGTGTATTCTGGCGATAATAAAATATGACAGTAGACAATGATGTCTTTTTCCTGGTGATTCTGCCAGGATAGGCATCTTTTTTTATTTGTCAGGAGGTTGGGAATATGAAAAAATTATGGTCACGTTTAGGAGTGCTGCTCCCGTGTCTGCTCATGGCAGCACCGGCAGCCTTCGCTTCCGATCCGGGAACGATCGATACAGGCGATACGGCCTGGGTCCTCATCAGCGCTGCTCTGGTATTCATCATGACACCGGGCCTGGGCTTCTTCTACGGCGGCATGGTCCGCAACAAGAACGTCTTGACGACGATTATGCAGAGTTTCTTCATCGTCGCCATGATTTCCGTAGAATGGATTCTCATCGGCTATGCTATGACCTTCGGTACCGATATTAATGGTTTCATCGGTTCTCTTGATAAAGTCGGCCTTACCGGCGTCGGCATGGCAGTCCTGGAAAACGGGACGATTCCGGAAATGGCTTTCGTCGCCTTCCAGTGCATGTTCGCCGTCATCACACCGGCCCTGATCACCGGCGCTTTCGCCGAACGCATGAAGTTCCACGCTTTCGTCGTCTTCATCCTGCTCTGGGCTATCTTCATCTACAACCCCATGGCACACTGGGTCTGGGGCGGCGGTTTCCTGGCTAAACTCGGTGCCCTCGACTTCGCCGGCGGCCTGGTCATCCACATCCTCTCCGGTGTTTCGGGCCTGACCCTCTGCGTTCTCCTCGGTAAACGCTATGGCTATGGGAAAATCCCCATGGTTCCGCATAACCTGCCTATGACCGTCCTCGGTGCCGCTCTTCTCTGGTTCGGCTGGTTCGGCTTCAACGCCGGTAGTGCTCTCGGCGCCAACGCGCTGGCTGCCAGCGCTTTCATCGCATCTCAGGCCGCTGCCGCTGCAGCTACGGTCACCTGGGTCGCCGTTGAATGGATTGTCCAAGGT
>CABQJB010000182.1 GCA_902464195.1 uncultured Megasphaera sp. | reverse complement strand
GTCTAATGATACGGCTGCCTTGGCCCAGATTCTGGCGCGGCAGACGGCTATCCTGGAAAAACTGGCTCAAAATCAGTCCCAGGCGGCTCCGTCGGCGGCAGTGGCCCATGGCGACGATATTTTCCCGGATGTGCCCGATAATCACTGGGCCTATGCCTATGTGGCCAAATTGGAAAAAGCCGGTGCGCTCAAGGGATTCAAGCGTCCGGCTGTGTTGAAGAGTCCTATGATGACGCGCGATGATTTCGCGTCGGTATTGTACACGGCCATGGCCAATGGGGCCACGACCAACCCGGCCTTGAATGGCGACGACAGCCTGAACCGGCTGGCCCAGGAATTCAAGGCAGAACTGAAAAATGTCAAAATGTAAGGTTTATTCGCCTAAGGCGTAGAGGATGTCGGCTGCGGCAGCATTGAGATTGTAGCGGCTGGTGTAGCATACGAGGGTGCCCTGGGATGCGGCCTGCTGGCAGGCTTTGCGGACCAGGGCGTGGCCCGTATGGTTGGTGTTGATGATGAGTACGTCGGCGCCCTGGAGTTTTTGGACGTCGAAGTGCTTGTTTTCCAGAATCATCCAGTGCGGGAAGCGCGTGCGGACTTTGTCATGCCACAGAGCGCTGCCGCCGGCCAGACAGACGCGGAAGCCTTTCAGGGTCTTTTCCAGGCGCGACGTATAGTCGTCGGGCAGGGGAAGGGCCCTTTTTTCGACGTCTTCCTGGGGACAGCGTGTTTCCCATTCACGCAGGGATTGTTCCAGGGTCTGGACGTAGCCGTCATAGCTTTCCTGTAAGGTCTGGTAATAGGCCTGGGTCTGGGCCAGTTCGTCGCGCAGCCGGGCGGCATCGTCATCAGCGACGGGCGGCGTGTCGTCGTAGACCAGGCGGATGACGCCCAGGCCCAGGGCGATTTGACCGGCCGTATCCAGGGCGCCTGCCAGGGTCAGGGCTTCGGCGATGCTGGACGGCCGGAGAGGCTGGGTCACGGCGATATGGCCGCGGACTTTGTGGCCGCCGATGGCCGTCGGCCGCGGGAATTGTTCCAGCGTTATCGTGGCAATGTGCTGTTGCGCTGTGTCCGTGCGATACAGTTCGTAGACGGCTTTGCGCGGCGTGAAGGACTGCTGCGTCAGCTGGCACGTGCCGTCCATGTGGCCCGTCTGGTCCGGGAATTCGGCCGCGCCGTCATCCTGCATCTTTTTCCACAACCGGGCCGTCGGTATGGCGCGTCCCGCCAGGCAGAGGGTTTCGCCATAAGACAGGAAACGTTCTTCGCCGCGGCACGACAGGTCTGCTGCTTCGTTGGTATACATAATCTGTGTGATTTTCATGATGATTCTCCTCGTATCTATAGATAGGTCTATTATAAAGCAGGCCGTCCGCCTTGGATAGGGGAGGAAACATCCTGTTATGAGGGAAAATTCGCTCCATTTATAGATATATGAAGAAAAAGTACAGAATTTTTTGTGTCAAGGAGAAAAAATTATGATAGAATAAGGGGGTACATATACAGAGTATACTAATTTGAGGAGGTGCGCCGATAATGATGAAGCGGAATATCGTTCTCGTCGGCATGATGGGGAGCGGCAAGAGTCATATTGGCCGCAAGCTGGCTCAGCGCCTCGGCTGGCAATTTGTCGATACGGACAGGCGTATTGAACGGGCTGTGGGCATGACCATTGCCGAGTTCTTTGCGAGCTCCGGAGAAAAAGTGTTTCGCGAACGAGAAATCAATGTCCTGCAGCAAGTCAGCCGCTATCATGAAGCTGTCATTTCCTTTGGCGGCAATTTTCCTATGAATGTCGGTACTTATCGAATCCTGCATCGCCATGGGTTTATCGTCGCCTTATTGTCTGAACCGTTCCGCGTGGAAGAACGGGTCAGCCGCCACATCGGGAAGCGGCCGACTGTCGACTATGAAAATCTTCACGATTTCGTCCACACGATGATGAAACAGTGGGAAGAGGTCTATCCGTACTGCGACTGCGTCATTGACACGACGCGCGGGGGAGCGTCACAGATCGTCGAATCCATTGTCCATAAAATCAACGAAAGGCATGTGCAGTTCATTGCCAGGGAAAAAAAGGAGATTGATGAAAAATGATCAACAAAATCGGAGTATTGACCAGCGGCGGGGATGCCCCCGGTATGAATGCGGCTATCCGCGGCGTCACGCGGTATGCCATTCAGAAAGGCCTCACGGTGGAAGGCATCATTCGCGGTTATGAAGGGCTGCTGAGTCATGAAACGCGTCCCTTGGGGCGTCGTGATGTCGGCGCCATCATCCATCGCGGTGGTACCATGCTTCGGACAGCCCGCTGCCTGGAATTCAAAGAAAAAGAAACGCAGAAAAAAGCCGTTGCTTATTTGCGTGAACTGGAAATAGATGCTCTCGTCGTCATCGGTGGCGACGGCTCCATGCGTGGTGCTCAGGCGTTGAGCCGGTTGGGGTTCCCGACGATTACGATTCCGGGCACCATTGATAACGACATGATGGGGACACAGTATACCCTGGGCTTCGACACGACGGTCAATACCGTACTGGAATCGGTCAATAAGATTCGCGACACGGCTTTCTCCCACGACCGCGTCGCCGTCATTGAAGTCATGGGCCGCGAAGCCGGTTTCATCGCCCTCAATGCCGGCATGGCTTCCGGTGCTGAAGCAGTCCTCATCCCGGAACACCCGGTAGATTTGGCTGCCCTCTGCCGTCACCTGGAAGAATCGCATCGCATGAAGAAATTGAGCAGCATCGTCATCGTCGCTGAAGGCGCTGCCAAAGGGGCAGACGTCGTCGATTATATCAAGGAACATACGTATTTGTCGCCGAACCTGACCGTCCTCGGCTACGTCCAGCGCGGCGGCGCTCCGTCGGCTTACGACGCCATCATGGCCGGCCGTTTCGCCCAGAAAGCCGTCGACAGCCTGCTGGCCGGCACGTATAACTGCGTCGTCGGCCTCATCGACAACCGCGTCGTAGCAACGCCGTATTCGGAAGCCGAATCCCTGCGCTATCCCATCGACGAAAACCTGTTCAACCTCGTCCATCTCCTGGGGAGATAGGCGTTCGTGGCTCGTGGTTTGTGGCTCCCTTGATAGGGGAGCTGTCAGCATAGCTGACTGAGAGGTTTGGAAAGAGGTTGTCGCATGAAGGTTCTCGCCGTCATGCGACAACTTTTTTTAGTGCAACTTTTCCGGCCCTTAGGGGCACCTCCAGCTTGGCTCTCCCTTTGTTCACAGGATTCCGTGTAGCTTAGGCAAGGTGGGCCGCCCGCCTCTGCTGTCCGTTCCAGCAACCGTCTTGTGACTTCCGTTGGTCGGTACCCGACGGGCTGGAAAGGCTTTGGGACGGCCCCTACGGATGGCCCTCACGGAGGGCCTACGATAGACCTTTGGGCGTCTGAAATGCGTTGACATCTTATAAATATGCACGTATAATAGAGT
>CABQJB010000181.1 GCA_902464195.1 uncultured Megasphaera sp. | reverse complement strand
CTCATCGCCGCCTCGGCATCCGGGACGACGGCCAGTGTCTGCACGACGGCGGAAGCGGCTTTGAAAGATGGAGCTGCCTTATGTGTCATTACGGCTTCTCCGGAATCGCCGTTGGCAAAATTACAGAAACCGGATATCATCATCCGGTCTGCTACGAAATTCGCGACGTCCGATGCCAGCATCCAGCCCTTAGGCAGCCTCTTTGAGCAGATGCTGCTCGTCGTCTTTGACAGCCTGGTCCTGCGTATGAGTCAGGCCCACAGCGGCAGCAACGATGCCATGGCCAGCCGCCATGCCAATTTAGAGTGAGGGAATACCATGAAAAAGAGAAGTACGGAAATCCTTCAGCGCCTTCTCAAGAATCCGAATGAAGGGCTGACCGTTGAAAAGCTGACAAAAGAATATATGATTTCGGAAAAAACGCTGCGCAAGGATATCCAGGAAATTCTCGATTTTGCTGATGAGGGGGAGGCTAAGGCCGCCCTCTCCTTTAACAATCATTCCTTACGCCTGGTACGTCGTGGCGCCCTGCGGACCCTGGTCCATCAGATGTACAGCATGACCCCTTATACGTATAAGATGTCTCTGGAAGAGCGTAAGGTATATATCATCGTTACCCTGCTCCAGCAGGACCGGTATTATCCCATGCAGCTCCTGGCCGATGAACTCTATGTGACTCGCAATACCATCATCAATGACTGCAAGGTTGTCGAGGAATACGTCACGCCCTATGGTATTTCTTTCCTGGCCAAGAGCAAAAAAGGCATACGCCTGGAAGGAACGCCGGAAAAGATGGCTCCTATGCTCATCGACATGTTCTGTGCGCTCATTCCCGACTTGCACCATGAAAAGACTTTTTTTGTCCAGTTTATTTTGCGGAAAATGGGATACGTCTACGGCCTGGCTGACATTATTTACTACATGAATGAATATGTCCGCTCGCACAACGTCATCTTTGCGAAAGATGTCTTTTTTGAAACGGCTATCTGCATCTTCGTCCTGCTCAATGAAATGCAGATCCATGCTTTCCCGCATGAACAGGAAAAGGGCGACGACTCCGGCCTGGCACTGGACGTCATCGGTCACATCATCGAGGACACGGCGCATAATGCCGGCTGCGCTTCCATTACGCTGGTGGATATCCGGGTCATCGAATCACTCATCGTCCGCCGGGGCCTGATGCCTAAAAAAGAGAGCATCAACGACTTTGAATTGTACGGCATCATCTGCCATTTCCTGCTGGAACTGAGCCAGGAGATGGGAATCGACTTGCTGACCGACAATCTGCTCATTCACTCCCTGTTATCTCATATCAAGAGCATGGATACCTGGAAGGATTCGGATTTCAATTTTGAGCAGGATTATGGCGAATCGGAAACTTTTCTTCAGGTCCGGCAGCTGGCAGAAAGCAAGTTCTATATTTTAGAACAATACCTGCCTTATGCCATGAACGAGCATATGAAAGACAGCATCATCGTTCACATCTGTGCCGCCCTGCTCCGCAATCAGCAGTGCCAGATGGGGTTCCGCGTCCTCATTTCTTGTCCGGGCAGCATGGCGACGGGAAAATATCTGGAAGCCCAGGTGCGCAATTATTTTAATTTTAATATTGTCGATACCCTGCCGGCCAAGAAGGTACAGAAACACGCTGAGGAATACGGGAATGTAGATTTCGTCATTTCCACGGTGACCATTGCTCCGTGCCCGCTGCCTGTCGTCGTCGTGAGCCCGCTCATGACGGTCGATGACATCAAGCGCGTCCAGCAGCAGGCTTTCCAGATTGAAAAGCAGAAAGAGAACGGCAGCGGCCAGACAGATACACAGCCGCTCTTATCGCGCCTGCGCCAGCTCTACGAAACGGGGACCCCTGACAGCATCGCCTTTCTCAACGGGGAGCTGGAAAAGCTGCTGGCCAATGCTTTTCTGCGCCAGCGCCTGACTCAGTCGTCAACGCTGCTGCGCATGCTCAAATGCCGATATATTTTCATCGAACCTGAGGCCATGGAATGGCACGATGCCATGCGCCGCGTCTCTGACGACATGATACGCGACGGATTTTTCGATAAGACATACGTCGATGAAGCCATCGACAATGTCGAAGAATATGGCAATTATATCATTGTAGCCCAGTATATCGCCCTGGCTCATGCCCGCAAAGAAGCCGGTGTACACGCTGACGGCATCGGCCTCCTCATCTGCCGCGACGGCATACACTTTGAAGATGGGGACATCGTCCATTTACTCTTCTTTTTCTGTCAGAAAGGCGATACGTCGTATCTGGATCTGTTCAAGGAAATCATTGCCCTTGGCCAGGATGAATCCCATGTCCGCCGCCTGAGCCGTTGTCCGACGGCAGAAGCCGCCTATCAGGAAATCGCTGACATCCTCGTTGGCAGTGCGACTTAGCACAGGCTGCTGGCATAAATCTTTTCCAGGTTGTCGCGCATACGGTCCAGGTAGGATTCGTCGTCTTCGCTCGTTTCGATAGTGTGGATCGTTTCGACGTGGGCACCGACTTCACGGGCCAGGGTTTCTGACGTCTTGGGACTGACCATGTCTTCGACGAAGATGGTCCGCACGTCGTTGGCCCGGCAATAGTCGGCCAGGCGGGCCAGCTGGCGGGCACTGGGTTCTCCGCTGGAAAAAACGGACTCGACGCTGTGCTGGGTCAGGCCGAAGTCGCGGCAGAGATAGGCAAAGGCGGCGTGGCCGGTGACGAAATCCTTGCGGGGGACAGTGGCGAATTTATGGGTGTATTCGTCTTGCAGGGCCTGGAGCTGTTTCTTGTAGTTCGCCGCATTATTGCGGTAGTAGTCGGCGTTGGACGGGTCGGCCTCGGCCAGGGCGGCGGCGATATTGGACACTTCGATTTGGGCGTTTACCAGGCTCAGCCAGATATGCGGGTCGTAGGCGCCGTGTTCTTTGATGTCTTCTTCATCGGTCAGGGCGATGGGCGTGACGCCCTGGGAGGCGTCGACCGTGTGGAGTGCCGTATTCTTAGCGGCTTCGACGACTTTGGGTGCCCATGGTTCCATGCCCAGACCGCTGTAAACGAAGAGCTGGGATTTACCGAGGTGTTTAATGGTCTGTGTCGTTGGCTGGAATTCATGGGGCTCCGTCCCGTCGGGGATGAGCGTGTAGACATGGACTTTATCACCGCCTACGGCCTGGGTGAATTCTTTCAGGGCATCGAAGGTGACAGCGACTTTTAATTTCCCGTCATCAGGGACATCGGCGGCAGGGCCACAGCCAGCCAGGCCGATGATGCATAAGCAGGCCGTCAGGACCATGATGTAACGGGCCAGGCGGTTGAGAGTATGAAACAACATAATGAGAGACCTCCTATGGCGTCCATCGTATCACGGGCGCCTTTTTTTGTCAATTATTTGCAAATGCCTTGCATTTTCGTTTAGCCAGGGATATAATCCCAAGTTTGACACTTAAAAAAGAGTAAAAGGCTGAAAACCCAGTAAAT
>CABQJB010000180.1 GCA_902464195.1 uncultured Megasphaera sp. | reverse complement strand
AAAACCCGATAACGACGCCGCTACCGGGTTGTTCGAATTTAAATAAAGTGGTGGGCCCACTTGGGTTCGAACCAAGGACCAACCGGTTATGAGCCGGTGGCTCTACCACTGAGCTATAGGCCCAAAGGATAAGGCGCAAGGCCTTACCAAATTATTATACGCGAATTAGCGTATGGCGTCAAGGAGAGATTTTGGCTTAGAGGAAATCCTTGATTTTTTCCCGTTTGCCCCAGTTGCGCAGTTTGCTCAGGGCCTTGCCTTCGATCTGGCGGATACGTTCACGGGTGACGTTGAAGTGCTGGCCGACTTCTTCCAGGGTGCGCGGGCGGCCATCTTTGAGGCCGAAACGCAGGTAGAGGACTTTGCGTTCCCGGTCGGTAAGACAGGAAAAGACGTCTTCGATCTGTTCTTTCAGCAGGATGAAAGAAGCTGCATCATCCGGTGCGACGGCTTCCGAATCTTCGATGAAATCGCCGAGGTGCGAATCTTCTTCTTCGCCGATCGGTGTTTCCAGGGATACCGGTTCCTGGGCAATCTTCATGATTTCCCGGACGCGTTCGACAGGGATGTCCATTTTTTCAGCGATTTCTTCCGGCAGCGGTTCGCGGCCTTTGTCCTGCAGGAGCTGACGGGAAATGCGGATCAGCTTGTTGATGGTTTCGACCATGTGGACCGGGATACGGATGGTCCGGGCCTGGTCGGCAATGGCACGGGTAATGGCCTGGCGGATCCACCATGTCGCATAGGTGCTGAATTTATAGCCTTTGCTGTAGTCGAATTTATCGACGGCTTTCAACAGGCCCAGGTTCCCTTCCTGGATGAGGTCCAGGAACAACATGCCACGGCCGACATAGCGCTTGGCGATGCTGACGACGAGGCGCAGGTTGGCATCGGTCAGTTTCTTCTTGGCAATCGTACCGGCTTTGATGTCTTCTTCTGTCGCATCGGGAGCATTGCCCTTTTCGATGGCCTTGGCCAGGGTAATTTCTTCCGTTGCCGACAAGAGGGGGACGCGGCCGATTTCTTTCAAATACATGCGGACCGGGTCATCGATGTTGATACCTTCCGGGACACTGAGGTCGACATTGTGAAGGTCCGGGACTTTTTCCGCATCTTCATCATCTATATCATCGTGTTCGTTCATGGAATCGTCTTCACCGATGATGTCGATACCCTTGTCGGCAAAGACTTCATACATCTTGTCGATCTGGTCCGGCGTCAGTTCGTCTTCTTCCATGAGGTTCATGATTTCTGTATAGGTCAGGCTGCCCTTCTTCTGCCCCATTTGCAGGAGCTGCTTGATGTGCTGCAGGGCCAGGGCCTGGCGTTCTTTTTCACTCAACGGTTTCTTCGCAGCAGCGTCCTTCTTTTTGGACGGCTTACGGCGCGTTGTCTTTTTCGTCGTTTTCTTCGTTACTTTTGTATCATCTGTCGTTTTATTCACCATGGTGTACAGGCTCCTTTCTGCTCCTCAAGACCATTGTTTCATTTCATCGTTAATTTTCTTACATGCTGCAAGCTCTTCGGCCAGCCTTGCATCGCCAGTCCGGCTATAAGTGGCAGCCAGGCGGCTGTGCGCCAGGTACTGCTTTTGTAAATCGGCCATGCGAAAGCGCTTGACATAATCCATCAGTACATTTTCGTCCAGTGGGACATCTTGTAGAACCATAATTCGTGCTACTTCTTCGGCCTCCTCAGGAGTTAATTTTTGCTGGATGTCATGTGGTGTGTACATCCCTTGGTGTGCATACGTATCCAAAATGAGCTGGTAAATGTGGCGCCGCCGTTCATCGGCAAAGAGGTCCGCCGATACTTTGGCGTGGATCCGCCCGCAGGCAGCCGGCTTTTCCAGGAGGAAACGCAGGATATTCTCTTCGGCTACGGCCATGGCACCGCTCCCGCGGGCTGCGGCATTTTCCCGGGATACGGACGAAGAGATGACGACCTGCTGCTGGCCTGCTTCCGGATGGGCAGCGACATACTTGTTGAATTCGCTGCGAACGGCGTTTTCCCCTATCTGCAGCTGGCCTGCCAGCTTCTTCAGGAACGCTTCCAGCAGGACCCGGTTATCGACGGTGGCAACGACGGGCAGGACCATGGCCGTAATAGACGATTTCCCTTCCAGCGTCGTCACATCGAAGCGCTGCAAAGCCCGCATGAGCATGTAATCGAGCACATTCGGCGCTTCATCGACGGCCTGGCGGAATTTGTCCGGCCCGGCGGCATTGATGTATTCATCAGGGTCCTTGCCCTGCGGCAGGGACAAGACGCGGATGCGCATGCCCAGGCCGCGGACGATTTCCATAGCCCGCTGTGTCGCCTGGCGGCCGGCGCCGTCCATATCATATCCCAGGACGAGTTCCTTGGCCTGGCGCTGTAAGAGCCGCGCCTGTTCCGGCGTAAAGGATGTCCCCAGGGAAGCGACGACGTTATGGATGCCCCGGTTATGAGCGGAAACGACATCCATATAACCTTCGACCAGGATAGCTTTCCCCTGCTCATAAATCGCTTTATGAGCCAGGTCCATGGCGAAGAGGAGCCGCCGTTTATTGAAAATCGGCGTTTCCGGCGAATTGAGATACTTCGGCTTGCTGTCGTCGAGGACGCGGCCACCGAAGCCGACGATGCGGCTGCGGCCATCGCGGATGGGGAACATGACCCGCCCGCGGAAGGCATCGTAAAAGTGGCCGTTCTTTTCTTTAGCCAGCCCCAGGAGAACTAATTCCCTGCCAGTAACGCCTTTTTTCATGAAGGCCGTCGTCAGTTTATCCCAGCTTTCCGGGGCAAAGCCCAGCTTAAAGGCCTCGATAGTATCATCCGATACGTGGCGTTTGTGGAAATAGGCCAGTCCGGGCTGCCCGTAATGGGTCTGGGTCAGGCAGTTGTGGAAAAAGTTGCCCGCCATTTCGTTGATCTGATACAAGCGGTCCCGCTGCTTATCGCGGGCAATTTCTTCGGCCGACCGTTCGACGACAGGCAGGGCGATATGGGCCCGTTCAGCCAGGCGTTCGACGGCGTCCGAAAAGGAAAGGTTTTCTTTTTTCATAATGAATTGGAAGACATCGCCGTGGGCATGGCAGCCAAAGCAGTAAAAGAATCCCTTGTCGGCAGCGACGCTGAAGGAGGCGGTCTTTTCATTATGGAAAGGGCAGCAGGCCCAGAAGTTTCGGCCCCGCCGTTTCAGCGTCACGTAATCAGAGATGACGCTGACGATGTCATTGGCCTGCCGGACCTGTTCGATAAATTCGCTGGAAAACCGTTTCACTCATATCACCTGTTTCATTTCAATAACGCTGACGTATATATTATTCTCTATCCACCTGTGAAATTCCTTCTTTAGGGAACATTCTTTTAGCGCAAATCTAAAAAATGGATACATAACATTCCTATGATATACTATTTCGACGCAGAGCGTCAAGTTTCCTTTTCCAGGAGATGATTTTTTTCTAGATAGCCGCACTCCCAGGCCCTTGCGGGCTAAAATATAGCCCACATGATTTCGCGAAATGTATGGATT
>CABQJB010000179.1 GCA_902464195.1 uncultured Megasphaera sp. | reverse complement strand
TTAGGGGTTAGGGGTTAGGGGCTAGCAGTTAGTGTTTTGGGGGTTATAAAGAAATCACTCTAAAGAAAACCCTTGACTTAAAGTTACCTTTAAGGCTTATGCTTAGGCCATGAGATACAAATGAGCTATAAATTTTCTGACAGGAGGCCTATAAATATGAAATTAAGAAAACGCATCATAAAAAAGATGGTATTCACTGCCCTGTGCAGCTCCCTTTTCATCATCAGCACAGGTGCCGTAAGCAGTTATGCCGCCCAAGTCCCAGCTCCATCGAAAGCACCGGCTGAAACCATTGACGCTGCAACACTTTCCAATAAATGGGACAAGACGTTTCCAGAAAACGCGAAGGTCGCTCATCAAAAAATCACCTTCCATAATCGCTATGGCATTACGTTAGTCGGCGACCTCTATACGCCGAAAAATATGAAACAAGGTGAAAAACTCGCTGCCATTGCCGTAGCCGGTCCTTATGGTGCCGTTAAGGAACAGGTTTCCGGCCGCTATGCCCAGGAATTAGCGGCCCGGGGATTCATCACCCTGGCTTTCGACCCGTCCTTTACCGGAGAAAGCGCCGGCGAACCGCGCAATACGACCTCTCCCGACATCAACACGGAAGATTTTTCTGCCGCCGTCGATTACCTGTCCACCCGCAATAACATCGACCCGGAAAAAATCGGTATCCTCGGCATCTGCGGCTGGGGCGGCTTTGCCCTGAATGACGCTGCCATGGATACGCGCGTCAAGGCTACGGTCACATCGACCATGTATGATATGAGCCGGGTCATCGCCAACGGGTATTTCGACTATGAAAAAGATGAAGCAACCCTAAAAAAAGAACGAATGGAAGCCCGCAAAGCCATCAGCGCCCAGCGGACAGAAGATTACCGGAATGGCACGTATAAAATGGCCGGCGGCGTCCCCACAGAAGTAACGGCTGACACGCCACAGTTCGTCAAGGATTATCATGACTACTACCAGGAAAAACGCGGCTACAGCCCCCGGTCCTTCGGCTCCACCACAGGCGCAACTCTCAGTTCCCTGCTCGATTTCATGAACATGCCCCTTCTGTCCCGGGCGGATGAAATCGAAAGCGCCGTACTGATGATCCACGGGGAAAAAGCCCACTCCCGGTACTTCAGCGAAGACGCCTTCAAGAAACTGAAAGGGAACAACAAAGAACTGCTGATCATCCCCGGTGCGGTCCACACCGACCTGTATTATAAAATGGATGTCATTCCTTTCGACAAAATCGAAGCCTTCTACCGTCAGTATTTGAAATAAGAGATATTCTGAAATATAAGGAGAAAAACACATGGAAGAAAGAATGAAAGCAGCCGTCCTCACAGGGCCGAAAAAAATCGAAATAAAGCAAGTACCCGTACCCGAACCGAAGGAAGGGGAAATCGAAATCCAGATCACAGCCTGCGGAGTCTGCGGCAGTGATATCCATATGTGGAAAGCGGGCAAGGGATGGAGCAAAGAAGAAATCCCCGATTTCATCATGGGCCACGAATTTGCCGGCATCGTCACCAATCCCAACGGCAGCCAGTTCAAAAAGGGAGAACGGGTCACCCTGTGGGCCAACCTCTATTGCGGCCACTGCGACATGTGCCGCCAGGGACAGGAACATCTCTGCCGTCACATTGACGGTACAAATTATGTCGGGTTTGTATGCAACGGAGGCTATACGGAACGCTTCGTCGGAAAAGCCATGAACGCCGACCGCCTGCCCGATACGGTATCGGATATCGCAGCCGCCTGCATCGACCCGTTGATGGTCGCTTACCATGCGGTCCGTCATTCCGGCATTAAGCTCAATGACCGCGTGTTGGTCGTCGGCAACGGCATCATCGGCAATATGATTGCCGAACTGGCAAAAAAATCCGGTGCCTCTTATGTCGCCATGGCCAAACTCAACGACACAAAATTGGCGCCGACGAAAAAAGCAGGCTACGTAGACGGATATTTTACCAGTACCGATGAAGATATCCAGCAGCAGCTGCAGCAGGCGGCTCCGGCCGGCTTTGACCTGGCTTTTGAAGCTGTCGGCAGTGCCCAGACGCTGGACCTGTGCCTCCACGCCATGAAACCGGGCTCTTCCGTCGTCATGATTGGCAACAGCATGACCGAAACCATCCCGGTCAACATCAACTATGCCGTCCTTCATGAAATCAGCCTGAAAGGCAGCGTCTCCTGTACGCGCGAAGAATTCCGGGAAACCATCGACTTGATTGCCAACGGAGTCATTGATCCGGAACAATACGTAACGGACATCATCAGCCTGGATGACCTCCAGCATGCTTTTGAACGACTGACGTCGCCCGACGACCCCATTTTAAAAGCCGTGGTAAAACCATAAAGGATGACATTGAAAGGAAGATAACTATGCCTTATACGATTTCACAAGCGGCGCAGATGACCGGCATCAGTCCGTCTGCCATCCGCTATTATGACAAAGAAGGGCTGCTGCCCCAGGTGGAACGGAAAAACGGTATCCGTCTCTTCAGTGACATGGATATCCGCTGGCTCCATTTGCTGACCTGCCTCAAAAATACGGGCATGCCCATCAAACGCATCCGGGAATATGCCGAACTGGCCCAGCGCGGCGATGAAAGCCTGAAGGAACGGCAGGCCCTCATCCGCCAGCAGCGCCAGTTTGTCCTGGATCAGATTGAACAGCTGCAGTACTACATGGAAGAACTGGATTTTAAGGAATGGTATTATAAAAAAGCCTTGGAACTCGGTTCGGAAAGCAAAATTGATTTCGATGAATATGAACGGGAAACAGGCAAAAAATCTCCTGATGATCCCAATAAGTAAATAGCCAAGGGCTTGTCGCACGACGACAAGCCCTTTTTAAAATAAACTCCCAAATGTTCAAAAAACAATGCATTGGCTTATTTCCTCAAATATTGTATAATATTCGGGATAAACTGAAATTCATTTTTTATTACCAAGGAGAGATTTCTACCATGTTATTTGATACATGTCACATCGGCGGTATTGAAGCGAAGTGCCGCCTTGTCCGTTCTGCTACCTTTGAAGGAATGGGGAACTACGGCCTTCCGACAGAAAAGCTGGCCGAAATGTATGAAAACCTGGCTGACGGGGGCGCCGGTATCATCATCACGGGGATGATGGCTACCAATAAGATGGAACCGCGCCAGCATCGTCAGATCCGCATCGACGATGACGGCTGTATCGAACCGCTTGCCAATTTCGTAAGCCGCGTCCACCAGCACGGCGGTAAAATCATCGCCCAGCTCGTCGTCATGGGATCGGCGATTCTCCTGCCGGAAACGCCGGACGGCGAAACGCGCATCATCTTCAGCCCCAGCGGCGTCACGGAAAAAGTCGGCAAGTGGACCCAGGAATCGCAGGCCCTGACAGTCGATCAGATTCATGAACTGACGGACGCCGTCGCCAAGGCCGCTGCCAGAGCCAAGGCCGCCGGTTTCGACGGCGTCCAGTTCCACGGCGCCCACGGCTACCTGGCCAGCAAGTTCTTGTCGCCTCATTTCAATACCCGCACCGATGCCTACGGCGGCAGCCTGGAAAACCGGGCCCGCTTCCTCCTGGAATGTGTCGCTGCCATGCGC
>CABQJB010000178.1 GCA_902464195.1 uncultured Megasphaera sp. | reverse complement strand
GGCGTTGAGGCTGCAGATGCCGTTGGACAGGACCGTCGGCAGCATGGGGATGACCCGGTCGACGAGGTAGACACTGGTGCCGCGGTTATATGCTTCCTGATCGATGGCCGACCCCGGACGGACGTAATAGCTGACGTCGGCGATGTAGACGCCCAGGCGGAAATGGCCGTTCGGCAGGCGGACGACGTCGATGGCATCGTCCAGGTCCTTGGCATCTTCGCTGTCGATGGTGATGAGCTGGCGGTCGCGGTAATCGCGGCGCCCTTCTTCCAAGGTGACCGTCGTGTCGATCTTGGCGGCTTCCTTCTTGACGTCGTCCGGGAAGTCGAAGGGCAGGCCGTGGCGGGCCATGATGACCTTGATATCCAGGTCTTTGTCACCGTCATAACCGAGGACTTCCGTCACTTCCCCTTCGGCTTTGCGCCCTTCTTCAGGCCACTTGGTGATCTTGACCAGGACGCGGGCACTGCTGCGGGCGCCGCCGGTCTTGTCGAGGGGTACGTAGACATCCTCGCGGATCCGTTCGTCATCAGGCGTGACGAAGGCGCTGTGCTTTTCCAGCTGGAACGTACCGACCAGGGTCTTGTTGGCCCGTTCGACGATGGATACGATTTCCCCTTCCTGTTTGTGCCGACCATCGCCGCTGTGCAGGATGCGGACCGTGACCTTATCGTTGTTCATGGCCGTATGGCGGTTCTGTTCGGCAATGTATACATCTTCCGTCAGGTCCTGGCTGAGGACGAACCCGAAGGTCGGCGTATAACCTTTATAAATACCGGTGATTTCCTGGGGCTGTTTCGCCGAGATATACCGGTCTCCTGCGATTCTCATGAGCTTCTCACTCCTCACTAATTCTTCAAATGTGTCAAATACGTCAGCCAGCCGTGCGCCTGTGATGCCGAGCTGTTCCGCACAGTCTTCGACCGTCGCGCCGCCGCTGTCTTCATTACATATACTTATTATATCATGAGCCAGCTGTAAATCCATAGTTCCCCTCCTCAAATCGCCGTAGTGATAAAAAAGGAGCCGTCGCCTAGGCGACAGCCCCAAGAATTCATTAAAACGTATGCATCAGTCTGCCTAACAGCAATGTACAAATGGCAAATGCTATCGACAAGACGATAGTCAGTTTGGAAAGCAGGGCATCCATGCCGCGGGCCCGGCTCCCGAACAAGTCTTCTGCACCGCCGCCGAAACCGGCGCCCATGCCCTGGGTCTTGCTCTTCTGTGCCACGACGACACCGATGATGAGCAGTGCCAAAATGACAACGATGATTTCTAATGCTGTGATCACGTTAATCCTCCTCACACAATGACGCTAACAGTACTATTGTACACTCATTTAGCGTTTCTATCAATAGGTTCTTTGGCTTTCTCATCGGGTTCCGTTTCTTTTTCGGCATTGCGCGTTTCCAGATAATGTTCCAGTTTGCGTTTGACCCGCTGCAGGGCGTTGTCGATGGACTTGACGTGCCGGTGCAGCTGACGGGACATCTCGTTGTAGGACTTGCCGTCGAGATAGGCTGTCAGGACCTGCCATTCCAGATCGCTGAGGATCTCATTCATCTTCAGTTCAATATCATTGAATTCTTCGCGGCTGATGACCAGCTCTTCGGGATCGCTGACGCGGATGCCGGCCAGGATGTCCTGCAGGGTCCGGTCCGATTCGTCTTCATAGACGGGCTTGTTGAGAGACACATACGAGTTGAGGGGTATGTGTTTCTGCCGCGTCGCCGTCTTGATGGCTGTGATGATCTGCCGGGTAATGCATAACTCGGCAAAAGCCCGGAACGACGACAGCTTGTCGCCGCGGAAATCCCGCGTCGCCTTGTAGAGGCCGATCATGCCTTCCTGGATGATGTCATCCCGGTCGGCGCCGACCAGGAAGTAGGCGCGGGCTTTGGATTTGACGAAGTTGCGATACTTGTTGACGATATAATCGGCCGCTTTGCCATCGTGCTCTTCCTGGGCGATGCGTACGATTTCTTCATCTGTCATGCCTGCAAAGCGGTCATGTTTTTCTTCTGCATTGGACGCTGCCTGCATAATCGTTACCTCGCTTATCTAAGATTATTCGCCTGCCTGCCGCTGCCGCACGACTTCATACATGAGCAGGGCCGCTGCGACGGAGGCATTGAGGGAGTTGACGTGGCCGAACATGGGAATCTGGACCAGGACGTCGCACGTCTCCTTGACCAGATGCGAAATGCCCCGGCCTTCACTGCCGATGACCAATACGACCGGGTCCGTCAGGGAGCTGTGGAAATAATCCGTCTCGCCATCCATGTCGGCGCCGATGACCCAGAAACCGCGCTTCTTGAGCTGCTTCAAGGTCTGGGCGATGTTGCCAATCTGCACGAGAGGCATGTATTCGACAGCGCCGGCCGACGTCTTGCCGACGGTCTCATTGATGGGCGCCGTCCGCCGCTTGGGCAGGAGGACGGCGTCGACGCCGGCACATTCAGCCGTGCGGATGATGGCCCCCATGTTGTGGACATCTTCGATGCCGTCGAGGAGGACCAGGAACGGTACCTTCCCCTTTTCATCGGCAGCAATGAGGACGTCCGTCAAGTCAGCGTATTCCACGGGCTTGGCAAAGGCAATGACGCCCTGGTGGCGGTTGCCCGGTGCCAAGTGGTTGAGGACCTTCAGGGGCACGTCTTCGACGAGGATCTCCTTCCGGCCTGCCAGGTCGCGGATACGCTGCAGCGGCTGAGACTCATTGCCGGCAGCGACGTACAGCTTGGTAATGGACCGGCCGGCTTTCAGGGCTTCGGTGACGCTGTTGCGGCCGATGATGATATTTGCCTCACTCATTCCATTCCTCCATGTTTTTCATTACAATAGGCTTTCGTTTCTTCATAGACCTGCGCCATGATGGCGTCCAGGCGTTCCGTCCGGCCAGCCATGACCAGATAGCCCACCAGGGCTTCCAGGGCCGTGCTGTCGTGGTACTCGGCAACGGTCGCGCTCTTCGGCGCCAGGGTATAGGCGTTGCGGGCCCGCTGGCAGACGGCTTTCTCGTCGTCGGTCAGGTCATCGTGGATGCGGCGGTAGACATAGGCCTGGGCCTTGGCGGATACGAATTCCGCTGCCAGCGTATGCAGGACCTGGACGTGGGGGATGCCCGTTTCCACCAGGCGTTTGCGCAGGGTCAGGGCGTAATAGGCATCGCCGACGAAGGCCAGGTTGATCGAGTCGAGATGGGCCGCATCCTGATCAGGCACATCGAGGCGCTTGCCGTCGGCAAAGGCCCGGTAGGCCCGTTTCTTCAGTGCTTGCAGTTGTTTGAATTTCACTTTTTCCAGCGCGCTCCCTGCGGCGAATCTTCGATGGTGATGCCAAGAGCGGCCAGTTTATCACGGATGGCGTCGGCCAGGGCGTACTGCTTCTGGGCGCGGCATTCCTGACGGATGTCGAGGATGGCCTGCATGAGGTCGTCATAGTCCTTGCTGCTGGCGTCTTCCTTCTTGCCGGTCCAGCGGTCTTCGAGGATGCCGAGGATATCCGTGAAGGTCTTGAAGACGCGCTTGACTTCCGACATGGCTGCCGAATCGACAGGGACGCCGTTGTTGACGACAGCATTCTTGAAGATGTTGACGTTCTTGGCCAAATCGAACATAGCCGCGCTGGCC
>CABQJB010000177.1 GCA_902464195.1 uncultured Megasphaera sp. | reverse complement strand
TAATTGCTCCCGGCAGCGGCAATAGCCGCATTGAGGCCTTTGAGCATGGCTTCGTAGCGCGGCAGTTCTTCCGTGATGCGCCGCAATTCTTCTTCCTGCCGCGACGTCAGGCCGGCTTTTGCTTTGGTAGGCGTAATATTCGTTTTAGTAATAGAAGGTGAAACGGGCTTTTCGCTTTTCTTTTCTTGGTGATGACTGTATTTTTCTTCCAAGTATTCGCTATAGTCACCGTAAAAGCGGTTCCATGTCCCCTTTTCTAATGTGAAAAGTTTATCAACCACCCGGTCCAGGAAGTAGCGGTCATGGGATACGACGAGGACGACGCCCTGGAAGGTATCGAGATAGCGTTCGAGGACGGTCAGTGTCGGGATGTCCAGGTCATTCGTCGGTTCATCCAGGAGGAGGACGTTGGGCTGATCCATGAGCAGGCGCAGCAGGTACAGGCGCCGCCGTTCACCGCCGCTCAGCTTGGCGATGTAGGTATACTGCATTTCTTCAGTGAACAGGAACTGTTCCAGCAGGCGCGTCGCCGAAATGCGCTGGCCGAACTGATTGGTCACGAAATGGCCGTGTTCCTGGACGTAGTCGATGACCCGCATGCCTTCGTCGAACTGGGGCAGCTGCTGGGTAAAGAAGCCGAAACGCACGGTCTGGCCGATAGTGACCGTCCCTTCCGTCGGTGCCAGCTGACCGGCCAGGACTTTGAGCAGTGTCGACTTGCCGACGCCGTTCTCGCCGATGATGCCGATGCGGTCGTGCTTGACGACGTGATAGGTCACGTGCTGGAACAAGGGACGGGCCGGGTCGTAGCCGAAGGCCATGTCGTCGATGTCGATGATGGTCTTGCCCAGACGGACGGACGTGTCGAACATTTCCACTTCGCCAATGGGCTTGCCCGCTTCGATGGCGCAGAGCTGTTCATACCGTTCCTTACGGGCTTTCTGCTTCGTCGACCGGGCCTGGGCGCCACGCTGAATCCAGGCCTTTTCGCGGCGGATGAGGTTGCGCCGTTTGGCTTCGCTCGCTTCTTCCCGTTCGAGCCGGGCCTGGCGCTGTTCCAGGTACTGGCCGTAGTTGCCGGTATAGGTATAGACGTGCCCCCGGTCGAGTTCGATCATGGAATCGGCGACGCAGTCCAGGAAATAGCGGTCATGCGTGCTGAGCAGGATAGCGGCTTTGCTGTCGCGCAGGTATTCTTCGAGCCACATGATGGTCTTGTCGTCGAGATGGTTCGTCGGTTCGTCCATGATGAGCAGGTCGCAGGGCATGATCAGGGCCCGGGCCAGTCCCAGGCGCTTACGCTGGCCGCCGGACAATTCGTCGACGGACTGGGAAAAGTTGGAAATGCCTAATTTGCTGAGAATGATTTTGGCATGGGCTTCCAGTTCCCACGCCTGCTGTTCGTCCATTTCGGCACTGAGGGCGACGACGGCTGCATCGTCATCGCGCTGGACCGCTTCTTCGTAGCGCTGGAGGAGCCTCATGACCGGCAGGTCGCCGTCGAGGACGCTTTCCAGGACCGTATGGCCCGGCACGAACTGCGGTTCCTGCGGCAGGTAATGGATGCGCGCCTTGGGATTGCGCCAGATGGTACCGCTATCGGTATCGGTCAGACCGGCGATGATTTTCAGGAGCGTCGTCTTGCCGGCGCCGTTGAGGCCGATGAGGCCCAGTTTCTGACCGCCGTCGATGGCAAAGGTCACGTCGTCGAAGAGGACGCGCAGGCCGTAGGATTTCTTTACATTTTCTACTGTCAATATATTCATTATATGCTTCATCACTTTCTTGGTGTATTTTCTTTTACCCTAGCACATCCACCGGGAATATGCAAGGCAGTTCCTCTTGCCAGGTTACGCAGGGGGTGTACAATAGAAATATAGCTTTATTTTTTCAAAGGATGTGAGGAATTGTGAAAGAAGTCAAAGAAAAGAAGAAACCGATTTTATTCTATTATATCGTCGCTTTGGCTGTCATTTTCATGTTCAACGCCATCGCCCGGCCTTATTATGATTCTAAGAGTGTCAAACAGGTCGATTACGGGACATTCATGAACATGACGGAAGACGAAAAAATCGCCGACGTCCAAATCGAAGAGAACCAGATTCTCTTCAAGGACAAGGACGGCAACGAATACCGCACGGGCGTCGTCAACGACCCGCAGCTGACGGAACGGCTACACAAGGCCAATGTCTCTTTCAATGAAGTCATCAAGGAAAAGGATTCGCCCTTTACGGACTTCCTCATCGCCTGGATTCTGCCGATCCTGATTTTCTTTGGCATCGGCTACTATTTCAACCGCAAGCTCATGAACCGCGGCGGCGGCAATTCGCTCATGTTCGGCGCCAAGAACCAGGTCAAGGTCTACGTCCCGTCGGCCAACGGCATCCATTTCGATGACGTCGCCGGTGAAGACGAAGCCAAGGAAAACCTGTCGGAAATCGTCGATTTTCTCCATCATCCCGATAAATACGCCAAAATCGGGGCCAAGATGCCCAAAGGCGTCCTCCTCGTCGGCCCGCCGGGCACAGGCAAGACCATGCTGGCCAAGGCCGTCGCCGGTGAAGCCGGTGTGCCCTTCTTCCCCATTGCCGGGTCGGAATTCGTTGAAATGTTCGTCGGCATGGGCGCTTCCAAGGTCCGCGACCTCTTCCAGCAGGCCAAGCAGAAGGCGCCGTGCATCATCTTCATCGACGAAATCGACGCCATCGGCCAGAAGCGAACAGGCAATGCCATGGGCAACAGCGAACGGGAACAGACACTGAACCAGCTGCTGACGGAAATGGACGGTTTCAACGCCGATGACAACGTCGTCATCCTGGCAGCGACGAACCGGCCGGAATCACTGGACCCGGCCCTGCTGCGTCCAGGCCGTTTCGACCGCCGCGTCCCTGTCGAACTGCCCGACCTGGCCGGCCGTGAAGCCATCCTCAAGGCCCACGCCAAGAAAGTCGCCCTCGGCGACGACGTCGACTTCCACACAATCGCCCGCATGGCCGCCGGGGCTTCCGGTGCTGAACTGGCCAACATCGTCAACGAAGCGGCCCTGCGCGCCGTCCGCGACCACCGCGATGCCGTCAGCCAAGCTGACCTGGAAGAAAGCATCGAAGTCGTCATCGCCGGCTATCAGAAGAAGAACGCCATCTTGTCGGACGACGAAAAGAAGACCGTCGCCTACCATGAAATCGGCCACGCCCTGGTCGCTGCCCTCCAGAGCCATTCGGCACCGGTCCAGAAAATCACCATCATCCCCCGCACGTCAGGCGCCCTGGGCTACACTATGCAGGTCGACCAGCAGGATAAATACATCCTGTCCCGGGAAGAACTGGAAAACAAGATTGCCACCCTTACGGGCGGCCGGGCTGCGGAAGAAGTCGTCTTCAACCAGGTCACGACAGGCGCTTCCAACGACATCGAACAGGCTACCAAGCTGGCCCGGGCCATGATCACCCGTTATGGCATGACCGACGAATTCGATATGGTCGCTATGGAAACGGTCACCAACAAATACCTCGGCGGCGACACGTCCCTGGCCTGCGCACCGGAAACGCAGAAATACATCGACGCCAAAGTCGTCTCCGTCGTCAAGGAACAACACGCCAAGGCCAAGAAAATTCTCGAAGACCATCGCCCGGCCCTGGATGCTCTGGCCAAATACCTCTACGAAAAAGAAACCATCACAGGCAAAGAATTCATGGATATTTTGAGAGCGCAGGCCGCAGATCGTGGCTAGTGGCTCGTGGTTCGTGGCTCGTGGCTGACAGATGACTCTGGCGGGCCGCCCTTTGGGACGGCCCCTACGAACGGCTAACACTTCCCTATATACAAGGT
>CABQJB010000176.1 GCA_902464195.1 uncultured Megasphaera sp. | reverse complement strand
GGCCGTTAGGTCAATTCACAGAATAGTGGACAAGGTGGCTATTTCCCTTTATAATAGAACTACTTATAGCTATTCTATGAGGTTAGCTGAAAAGGGGGATTTCATCGATGAATTTTAGAAGTACACGATCTGACGAATGTGTTTCGCCGTCTTATGCGCTCCTGCATGGACTGGCTGCGGACGGAGGGCTCTATGTACCGGAATCGTTCCCGGAAAAGGTCCTGTCCTATAAAGAACTGGCTGGCAAGTCCTATCAGGAAATTGCCGAAGCCGTATTGTCCCATTCCTTTACGAATTTCACGGCAGAAGAACGGAAGCAGATGATTGCTTCGGCTTATAATGATACGACTTTCCGCGATGACCGCATCGTACCGCTCCATTCCATCGATACGGATTTGTCCATTGCCGAATTGTTCCACGGCCGGACCCTGGCCTTCAAGGACCTGGCCTTGTCGTTGTTCCCGTATTTACTGACGGCTGCCAAGAAGCAGGAAAAAGAGGACCGGGATATCCTCATCCTGACGGCGACCAGCGGCGATACGGGCAAGGCTGCCCTGGAAGGCTTCAAGGATGTTCCTGGCACGAATATCATGGTCTTTTATCCCAGTGAAGGCGTCAGCCCCATGCAGAAGCAGCAGATGCAGAAGCAGGAAGGGGACAACGTCAAGGTATCGGCCATTTATGGCAATTTCGATGACGCCCAGAGCTTCTTGAAACGCGTCTTTACCAGTGCCGAAGTCAACGCCTATGCCAATGATAAAGGCGTCCTCTTCTCCAGCGCCAATTCCATCAACATCGGCCGCTTGTTCCCGCAGGTCGCCTACTACGTATCGACGTATGTCTCCCTCGTCGATAACGGCGCCATCAGCGAAGGCGAAACGTTCGACGTCATCGTCCCGACGGGGAACTTCGGCAATATCCTGGCCGGCTATTTTGCCAAGAAGATGGGTGTGCCTATCGGCAAATTGATTTGCGCATCCAATCAGAACAAGGTCTTGGCTGACTTCTTTGAAACCGGCGTCTACGATATGAACCGCGACTTCTATACGACGTCGAGCCCGTCCATGGACATCCTCTTGTCAAGCAATTTTGAACGCTTCTTGTTCTACGTCGCTAAAGAAGATGCGGCCAAGGTAGCCCAGTGGGAAAAGGACCTCCTGGAAACGGGGAAGATGAGCGTATCAGCCGATGAATTGAAGACGCTGCGCCAGGAATTTGAAGGCGGCTGGATCGACGACGATGAAACGAAAGCCGTCATCAACCACGTCTACAACGATTTCGGCTATCTCCTCGACCCGCACACGGCCGTCGCTTACGGTGTCGGCATGAACCGCCATCGCCAGGGCCTCGACGAAGGCCACCACACGGTCATCATGGCGACGGCTCATCCCTACAAGTTCCCGCCGGTCATCTGCGAAGCCCTGGCCCTGCGTCAGAGCGACGATCCCTTTGACATGCTGGCCGACATCAGCAGCGTCACGGGCATCGCCCTGCCCAAGCCCTTGGCTGACCTCAAGAATAAACCGGTCCGCTTCAGCGACTCCATCGACAAGGAAGACATGAAGAAAGCCGTCTTGTCCTTTGTCGACGCCATCGCGGCCAAGCACTAGGAAAGAGGCCTTCGATTTGAGTAAAGGTGTCATTTACGCAATCTTATCGGCTTTGGCCTTCAGTATCCAGAATGTCATCGTAAAAGAATTATCCTATACGACGAGCACTGGGGAAATCGCGTTCTTCCGCGGTTTCCTCAGTGCCCTTCTGATATTAGGGCTCATGCGCATCCAACACGTACATCTGTCGAAGCGGGATATACCGACGCTGACCTTGCGCGGCGTCCTCGGCGGTATCGGCATGATCTGCATTTTTTATGCCCTGCGCGGTATGCCCCTGGCCGATGTATCCATCATTTCCCAGTTGTCGGCGTTCTTCGTCATGCTCTTCGCGGCAATTTTCCTCAAAGAAGTCCTGCCGCCTGGGTCGAAGCTGCCCCTCCTGGTCATCTTCATCGGCGGCTGTCTCGTCGTCCGGCCATGGAACTTTTCGTCATTCAACGTCTATTCCCTGTTCGCCCTGGGGCAGGCCATCTTTGCGGCCGGTGCCTATACGACAGTCAGCAAGCTCACCGGGTCCGGACGCCATCATCCTTATGAAGTGGTCCTGTACTTTTTGGTCTGTGCAGCCCTGTCGGGCATCGTCCTCATGGCCCTGACTGATGGCTTTGTCATGCCGGCTCACGGCGACTGGATCTATTACGGCGGCCTGGCCCTGTTCAGCGTCATCGCCCAGATCTGGATGACCAATGCCTATGCAACGGCCAACCCGGTTGTCGTCAGCTTTGTTTCTTATATCGGCGTCTTCTTCAACGCCCTTTGGGGCTTCGTCATCTTTGGCGAAATCCTCACCGGCCTGACTGTTGCCGGTGGTGTGCTCATTATCGGCGGTTCCATGTACCTGACCAAGCTCAAGCACGATAAGATTGCTGAAATGGCCAGGATGCAGGAACGGAAGCGGAAAGAGGCATAACATGACTACGAAACAGATTCATGAAACACACATTAAAATCGCCTTTTTTGCTATACTGCTCATCATGCTGGCGGCTATCTATGTAGCCATCCCGGACTTTTACAGTACGGTCTGGCAGTTGTCGACGAGCGGCAATATGCAGGGGACTATCGATTACCTGCGCTCTTTCGGCGTCTGGGCCGTCCTGGTCAGCATGATCATCGACATCGTCATCAACATCGTCGGTTTCTTACCGTCCATCTTCATTTCTACAGCCAATGGCGTCCTTTTCGGTGTCGCCGGCGGGACTGTCGTCTCCTGGGTGGCCGAAACGATCGGCGTCATCATCAGCTTTTTCTTCATGCGGACCTTGTTCCGCAACAAAGCCAAGAAAGTCATTGAAAAGAGCAAGATGCTGAGCAAGCTCGACCATTACAGCACCTGGCAGGCCATGACCCTGGCCCGGGCCGTCCCGTATTCGCCGAACGGCCTGGTCACGGCTCTGGGGGCGCTGAGCCGCATCAGTTACCGCGATTATATCCTGGGTTGTTTCATCGGCAAATTGCCATCTGTCGCCTGTGAGGTCCTGGTCGGCCACGATTTGGTCATGATGGAGGAACATTCCATGCGCCTGACTATCGTCCTCATCGTCATCGCCATTGTCTACGGCGGTCTGTGGTACTGGCATCGCCGCCAACAGGCCAAGAAAGTCCTCCATAAAATCGCCGACGACCTCAAGGACGGCGAAGGACGCAGTTAATTTCAGAAAGGATAGAGTATTATGGAAAGAGAATATAAATTAGCAGAACAATACCATTTACAGGGCAATAACTGTATCGAATCGGTCCTCAAGACCTGTAACGACACGATGAACCTCCAGCTGCCGGACGTCGCCATCCGCATGGCTTCCGGTATGGGCGGCGGCATCGGTCGTTCGGGCTGTGTCTGCGGAGCCCTGAGCGGTGCCTGTCTGGTCATCGGCGCCCTCGTCGGCCGGCTCACGCCCGATGAAAAGCCCTTGCCCGAAGTCTACAAATACACCAGCGAATTCCATGACCGCTTCAAAGAACACTTCGGCGCCACTTGCTGCCGGGCCCTCAACACCCTCAGCTTCGGTACGCCGGAATATCGCAAGCACTGCATCAAGATTACGGCTACCGCAGCCGACATGGTCTCCGACTTCGTCGCCGAAAAAGGATTGTTGAAGTGAGTTTAGTGGCTCGTGGTTCGTGGTTCGTATAACAAAAAGGGGCTGTCGCACGAAGGTTTTTGCCATCATGCGAGGCCCCGTTTACTTTATAGTTTGTAGCACAGAGTTTGTAGTTTGCAGAGAAAACCTT
>CABQJB010000175.1 GCA_902464195.1 uncultured Megasphaera sp. | reverse complement strand
GTGTGGAATACGACCGGCGGCTGTGGGAAAAAGCCCTGGCCAATGGACAGACGGCAGCGTCCCGACGGCGCGTGACCTTCGTCCTGGCCGATGCCGTGGAGTACGAAGTCCCGCCGCAAGGGAATCGTTTCTTTTTCTTCAACCCCTTTGCCCTGCACACGCTGAAGCGGGTCCTGGGGAAACTTTTTGACGCCCATTACCAGGCGCCGCGGCCAATGTACCTGTTTTTCTATTATCCTTATGAAGAAACGGAAGCTTTCCTGACGCATCATCCCAACCTTATCGTCGAAGACGTCATCGACTGCCGTGACCTGTTCGATGAGAACGATGACCGGGAAAAAATCCTGGTCCTGCGGCTGCGTGATTGATTATCGGCAATTTATCTCATGAAAATATTCAAGTTAAACGATTGATAAATTGCCGATAACGGCATAAAATTGAATTAGCGATTCTTAAAGAAGGAGAATGAGTACTATGAGTACTATGATAGATACGGAACACGTTGTACAGCGTTTTTTGAAGTATGTTTCTTTTGATACCCAGTCTGATGAAGATAACGATGCCGTTTGCCCGAGTACACCGGGACAGCTGGTCTTTGCCAGGGCCCTGGCAGAGGAACTGAAGGCTATCGGCTTATCTGACGTTACCTTGGATGAACACGGATACATCATGGCCACGCTGCCGGCCAACGGGGCAGAAGGCCCGGTCGTCGGATTCATTTCCCATGTCGATACGAGTCCCGATGCATCGGGGAAGGACATCAAACCTGTCCGGGTCACTGATTATGACGGGGAGGATGTCGTCCTCAACGAAGCAGAAGGCATTGTCTTTTCGACGAAGGCTTTTCCGGAAGTCCTGAAATACAAGGGGCAGGACATCCTCTTCACGGATGGAACGACTCTCCTCGGGGCCGACGATAAAGCGGGCATCACAGCTATCGTCAGTGCCATGGAATACCTCATCCAGCACCCGGACATCGCTCACGGGATGATCCGCATCGGCTTCACGCCTGATGAAGAAACGGGGCGCAGTGCGGCTTTGTTCGATGTGAAAAAGTTTGCTGCCGACTTTGCCTATACTGTCGACGGCGGCGAACTGGGCGGTCTGGAATATGAAAACTTCAATGCCGCCAACCCGGTCATCACCTTCCATGGCCGCAGCGTCCATACAGGCGACGCCAAAGGAAAGATGGTCAACGCATTGTCGATTGCCGCAGAGTGGCAGCAGCTCCTGCCGGCCGGGGAAAAACCGGAATACACCGAAGGCCATGAAGGCTTCTTCCACGTCTATAAACTGAATGGCGATGTCGAAACGTGCACGATGCATATGCTCGTCCGCGATCATGACCGCCAGCGCTTTGAACGGCGCAAGGCCCTGCTGCAGCAGATGGCTGATTTCTTCAATGAAAAATACGGCGATGGGACTGTTGTCGTCACGCCGCATGATGTCTATTATAATATGCTGGAAAAAATCGAAGACGGTCATATGGATGTCGTCGACTTGGCTAAAGAAGCCATGGAAGCCGTCGGCGTCACGCCGCAGGTCGCTCCTATCCGCGGCGGTACGGATGGGGCCCAGCTCTCTTTCCGCGGCCTGCCGTGTCCGAACCTGTTCACTGGCGGCGCCAACTTCCACGGCCGTTATGAATACCTGCCCATTTCGTCGCTGGTCAAGGCCTGCGAAACGGTCATCGAAATCGCTAAACGGGCAGCCAAACGTCCGTAGGCGCCGGATGGCCCTGCAACGATGAACAACCTGTGACAAGAAGACAAGACCTTCGTAGGGGCCGTCCCAAAGAGCGGCCCGCCTGATATGATGGTGTATACGTAATGCATAACGGGTGATGTGTGAAAACATTGCGGGACGCCTTAGCAGGACGTCCTCTACGGAGCGGTTCAGGCGATGTGGTGATTCCCGTCCGTATTGGAATGGGGAATGATAAAAGGGGGAATTTTGATGAAAGAGATTACTCATGATATGTTAGCCCAGTTCCGCACGGCTTATGATGCTGACGGGCAGGCCCAGGTCCTTCATTCGGCCCTGGCCAAGACGGACATGGCCGACCTGGCTTATGTTCCTGTGGCCGGTGCCCGCCTCAAAGGCGCTTTTTCGGTCGAAGTGAAGACACGGGGCATTACGGCCCAGCAGAAATCCGGCCGTTGCTGGCTCTTTGCGGCTTTGAATATCCTGCGGGAAAAGGTGGCCGAAACGTGCCACCTCGACCAGTTCGAGTTGTCCCAGAATTACTTGTCTTTTTACGATAAATTGGAAAAGGCCAATAATTTCCTGGAAATGGTCATCGACAACGCCCAGGAACCCATAAAAGGCCAGCTCATGCAGTACGTCCTGCGGGGCATGACCGACGGCGGCTATTGGAGCGAAGCTGTGGACCTCATCGAAAAATACGGCGTCGTGCCCAAACAGGTCCAGCCGGAAACGTACCAGTCCGACCATACGGACCGCTTCGTGGCGACCTTGAACCGCCTCCTGCGCAAAGATGCCATGGAACTGCGGGAACTCGTCCAGGCCGGCAGGGACCCGTATCCGCGCAAGGCGGCCATGATGGCCGAAGTCTACAAGGCTGCCTGTATCGCCTTTGGCCAGCCTGTCCAGACCTTTGACTTCGCCTACCGCGATAAAGACGGCAACTATCATGAAGAACGGGACCTGACGCCGCAGGCTTTCTATCAGAAATACGTCGGCCTGTCCCTGCGCGATTACGTCGCCGTCATCAATGAACCGACGGCGGATAAGCCGCTGGATACGCCCATCCAGTTTCATGCCGTTGAAAATATGGCCGGCCGTGACATGAAGGCCTTGAACCTGTCGCAGGAAGCCCTGGAAGAACTTTGCGTCAAACAGTTGAAAAACGGCCAGGCCATCTGGTTCGCCTGCGATGCCGGGGCCTTCGGCGCCCGCAAGGAAGGTATCTGGGACCCGGCCAGCGTCCAGTACGAAGCCCTTTTGGGCGGCTTTTCAACGGCCATGCCCAAGGGCAAACGGCTGGAGTATAATAGTAGTTCGGCGACCCACGCCATGTTGCTCACAGGCGTCCATTTCGACAAGGAAGGCAAGCCGGACCGTTGGAAAATCGAAAATTCCTGGGGCAAGGATGTCGGTGACAAAGGCTATTTCGTCTGCTCTGAAGCTTATTTCCAGGAATTCGTCTACGAAGCCGTCATCGACCGCCGTCATTTCAGCCCGGCCCAATTAGCCATGCTGGAAAAGGACCCGGTCGTCATCAACGCCTGGGACGAAGATTACTAGAAGGGAAGGCTTTTATGTATACGTTTGATGGCAAGGCCTATGACTGCCCTTTCGATTGTTTCATTGACATCATCAAAGGCAAATGGCGGACGTCTATCTTACTGGCCCTGGCAGATGGGCCGGTGTTCTTCGCCAATCTGCAGCGGTGCCTGCCGGGCATCAGTGCCAAAGTGCTGACGGAGAACCTCCATGTCTTCGAGCGCAACGGCCTGGTCCGGCGGAACGTCCATGCCACGGTACCGCCGACCGTCGAATACAGCCTGACCGACAGAGGGGAAAAGCTGATCCGCGTCATGCAGGGAATCAATGGCTGGGTCGATGGCTTTTTTGGCAAGTGAAGAGAAAATGCTGCACGATGATTTCTGCCGTCATGCAAGGCCCCTTTTACTTTATAGTTTGTAGCACAGAGTTTGTAGAAACTGGCTTTAAATTTTTACCATTTACGGCAAACTAAAAACTACAAACTTAAAACTCAAAAAAGAAGCTGTCGCATTAAGACAGCTTCTTTTGGGGGAAGCGCTAGAACATCGTATTGCCGTTGGCTGCTTTTTCCGGGATATCCTGGATGACATCCCAG
>CABQJB010000174.1 GCA_902464195.1 uncultured Megasphaera sp. | reverse complement strand
GTCCGGGCATTGTCCACAAAGTCCGCTCGCTCATCCAGCGTCAGCTGGCCGACCATCCCTTAGCGGGCATCGGCATCTCGACAGCCGGCATCATCGACACGGAAAGAGGGGCCGTCGACTACGCCCTGTCCATCCCGGACTATACGGGGACGGCCTGGAAATCGCTCTTGGAAAATGAATTCCAGCTCCCCTGTATCGTCGAAAACGACACGAACTGCGCCGCCCTGGGAGAATGGTGGCTCGGCGCCGGCCGGGACATGGACTCCCTCTTCGCCGTGACCGTCGGCACCAGTATCGGCGGGGCCTTCATCGAAAAGGGCCATATCCTCCACGGAGCCTGCCGGTCTGCCGGGGAAATCGCCTATATGCGCGTCCCTGCCGGCCGCCTCCACGACGTCGCCTCGGCGACATACCTCTGCCGGGAAATGGCATGCAAAAAAGCCGCCGACCCGGAAAAGGTCGACGGCCGTACTTGCTTTGCCTGGATCCGTCAGGGAGATGCCACGGCAGCAGCTGTCCTCGATACATTCTGCCAGAATCTGGCCGATGGCCTGGCCAATATCGCCTGCCTGTGCAATCCCGATGGCATCGTCCTCGGCGGCGGCATCATGGCCCAAGAGGATATCCTGAGGCCGAAGCTGGAAACAGCCCTGGCGGCGCGATTGCCGGCCATGATGCTGCCGCCTAAGGGACTGGCCTTCGCCAAACGGCAGAACGACGCCGGTATGCTGGGCGCGTTGTATCTATTGCTGCATCGAAACGGCAGCTATTGATGATTCAGTTTCGTGCGGACGATGCGGGTTACTTTTTCATCGACTAAGGCCCGGAATTCCGCGTTGCTCTTATATTCCTTCAAGAGGCCGTCATACGTTTCCCGTTCGTGGGCATATTCATGGCAGACCAGGACCATATCGGCACCGGCCTTGATGGCCATGACGCCCATGTCGGCAAAGGCATAGTGCTTGGCCATGGCGCCCATTTCCATATCGTCGGAAACGATGAGTCCCTGGTAGCCGAAAGTGTTGCGCAATAAATCGGTCATGATTGGCTTGGAGACACAGGCCGGAAGATTGGGGTCCAGCGCCGGGAAGGTGACGTTCGAGACCATGATGAACATTTTCTGATTGTCTTCGCTCTTGATGAGGTTTTCAAAAGGCTTCAAATCCTGCTTCATCAAGTCATCCTTGGAACTGTTGACGCTGTCGCCGTCGATATGGGGATCCGTCTTGACTTTGCCGATGCCCGGGAAATGCTTGAGGGAACACCAGATTCCCGTCTGTTCGTAGCCGGCAATGGCTTCATGGGCGAATTGGGTCACGACGCCAGGGTCGAGGCTGTACGACCGTTCAGCCTGAGAACCTAGGTCGACGACAGGCGCAAAGTTGACGTTGATGCCCAGCTTTTTCAGGGCATCGCCCGTCGTGACGGCCCACTGTTTCGCCTGGGCCGGCTGGCCGCTCTGGCCGATGGACTGTTCAGACGGTACGGGCGGGAAGGCCTTGCGCATGCGCAGGACCTGGCCTCCTTCCTGATCGAGGGCAATAAAAGGCATGACACCGCTCTTCTTGCGAATCGTCGTGTCTATTTTTTTTGTCAAATGCTGGACCTGTTCAGGCGTATCCATATTGCGGTCGAATAAGATGACATTCCCGGCATGGCAGTATTCCAGCTGGCGCTGGCCCTGGTCGTCGATGGTCGTCCCGGCCAGACCGATCATCATGAGCTGGCCGATTTTTACTTCCGGGGACATCTTGGCGACGAGCCGCGATGCTTCATCTTCCTGAACAGCGCCTTTAGAGGGTCCTGCCGGGCCCGCTGGCGACGGCGAACGGTCCCAGAAGAACCAGGCGCCGATGGCTGCCAGCACCAGGATAGCCAGGGCCAGGAAAATGCCGCTCTTCGTATTAGGCTTCTTCATTATATGCCAGCTCCCCGGCGATGACCGTCTGTTTTACATGGAAATCGTTGCTGTCCAGGATGGTAATGTCCGCCTGCTTCCCTTCTTCCAGGGAACCGATGCGGTCGTAGACACCGAGGGCTTTGGCCGGGTTGACCGTCGCCATGGCGACGACATCGGGAATGGAGGCGCCGGAATTGATGAGGAAATGGAGGACCACTTCGTTCATGGGGGCAATACTGGCAGCCAGGGTCCCGTCAGCCAGGCGGGCTTCACCATTCTTGACGAAGACTTTCTGGCCACCCAAGCTGGATTCGCCATCGCCCTGCAGGCAGGCCCGCAACGAGTCGGTGACCAGGATGAGGCCGTCGCGGCCTTTCATCTGATAGGCCAGTTTCTGCGCTGCCGGATGGACGTGCAAATCGTCGCAGATCAATTCACAGCAGGCGCCCTTATGGAGCAGGGCTGCGCCGACGACACCGGGTCTGCGATGGTGGAACGGCGTCATAGCATTATATAAATGCGTAACATGGCAGCTGCCGAGGGCGTCCATGCAGTCCATGGCCTGGTCGAAATCGGCCGCCGTGTGCCCGATGGACACGATAATACCGTGGTCCTGGCAGTCCTTCAGGAATTTCTTGTTCTTCAATGTTTCCGGTGCCAAGGTGATGATCTTGATGACGTCAGCATACGGTTCGAGCCAGGAAAAATCGGCAGTCTGGATATTTTCTTCCGCCTGGGAGCCTTTGTAGGCCGGGCTGATGAAAGGCCCTTCCATATGAGCGCCCAATACCTGGGCGCCGCCCTGATAGTCGTCCCGGGCCTGGCGGATCCGGCTGAGGGCTTTCTCGATGCGTCCCTGTTCCATAGTCATCGTCGTCGGTACGAAGGACGTAACGCCCGTCGCCGGCAGGGCCTGCTGCATGGTCTTCAGGGCCTGGTCATCGTCATCCATAGTGTCGGCACCGGCACAGCCGTGGATGTGTTCATTGATGAATCCCGGTACGACGAAGCCGCCATTGGCGTCGATGAATTCCGAGCACATGCCGGCCCGGAACTGCTTGCGCGGTACGATGCGCCAGATATCCTTTTCATACATAATGACGTGACCGTTAATGATTTCGTTCGGCAGGACAATGAGTCCGTCGATGATAGCTTTCATGTTGATTTCCTCCTAATTGTGTTCATTGCCTCCAGTATACCACAAACGGCAAGGCTGTGGAAATTGTGGATAAATGAAGTGGATAAGTTGTGCACACACTGTCAGAATGGCTATTTTATGCTTTGTCCACCTGTGCATACCTTTCCACAATGTATCCACATATTGTGCATAACTTGCTGGGAGCATTTATCCACATTTTTCAGGAATTATACACATTATCTGCGCCATTTGTTCGCCCATTATAAATCGCGTAATCATCTCGTTTCCAGGCCGTTTTCACCGGAGGTACACATTTATCCACGAAAGTTATCCACATTTTCCCTGCGAATCCCCAAAAAGTATGCACCTAAAAAAATCAGCATAACCGTGCGCTTCACAAAAAAATATCCACATTTCTGTCACCCTTGTACACAGGAAATGTGGATAAATTGTTCATAGATTATGCTGGAGGCTTATCCCTTAATCGACAGGGCGGCTCCAGTCAATGTGGATGCCCGTAGCTCGCCAGATATAGCACAAGGCCAGTTTCAGCATTTCCAGGCTCGATGTCGGGACGGTGCTGATGGTCTTATATTGCGCTAAATCCGTATACTGGTGCAAGACTTTTTCTGTCGTCAAATACTGGCGGGCCCGTTCATTCATGACGTCGTCGTTCAAGTGGACGCCGAGTTCTTTCGTCTCTGTATCGTATTCGATGTACCCGTTGTTGTTATCACCCGTGTGGGCAGCTACTTTAAAAATTGCCATAACAAAAACTCCTTCTTTATCGTTCTTATGTATCTTTTTCAT
>CABQJB010000173.1 GCA_902464195.1 uncultured Megasphaera sp. | reverse complement strand
CCCCAGTCGCGCAGGACTTCCAGGGAAATGAGGGCTTCGTTGCCGGCAAAGGCCGATTCCGACAAATACGGCGAATCGCCCATGAGGGGCGGCGTCAGGGGCAGGATCTGCCAGACCCGCTGACCAGCAGCCTTGAGGAAGTCGACGAAGCGGTACGCTGCCGGCCCTAAGACGCCGTTGCCGCAGGCAGCCGGCAAAGACGTCGGATGTAGGAGGACACCGGCCCGCTTGGTCCCGGCATCTTTCCCCTGGAGGATGACGGCTTTCAACGGCGGCAGGGTCAAGGTGAAGCGGCTGTTCACGGTCGTGACCGGCGTCATGCGCGGATGGAGGGCATTGGTCAGTTTGCCGTAGGCCAGGCCATCGGTGTAGATGCTGATGGTCCGCAGGGCCGACGGGTTGCGGTTCATGGCGATGATGAAGAAGCCGTCTTCGGCGGGCTTGCCGAAGACATCGCGGCCCCCTTCGATGACCCGGGCAAAGGCAAAGACGTCGCCATCGGCATAGAGCGGGATGAATCGGCCCGTCTGTAACGCGTCGTGTGCTGTCCGCAGCCGCGTCAGGGCCTTGGTCCAGGCCAGGAGGTCTAGGTCTTCATGGCCCCAGGGATAGGTCCGGCGGTTGTCCGGGTCCTTGCCGCCGGTGACGCCCACTTCGTCACCGTAGTAGATGCACGGCGCGCCGGGCATGGTCATCTGCCAGGCCGCCAGCAGTTTCAATCGCTTCCGGCCCGTTTCTTCAGCTGTCGCCACATCGGTGCCGCCGGCCTGGGTGAGGACCGTCAGGATGCGTTCGATATCGTGGCTGCTGATGAGGTTGAGCATGGCATAGAAATTTTCGGGCGGATAATTCTCGATGAGCCGCGTCAGTTCGGCATTCATGCGCCGCGCATCTTTGGCGCCGGTCATGAAGTCGATCATCAGGGAGCGCTGGGCGTAGTTCATGGCACTGTCGATATCGTAGCCGCAGAGGTATTCCCGCTGTTCGCTGTAGCTGACCTTGTTCGACGCATCTTCCCAGACTTCACCGATGAGGACGGCATCGGGCTTTTCCTCTTTCAGGGTGTGGTAGAACTGGCGCAGGAAAGGCACGGGCAGTTCGTCGATGACGTCCAGGCGCCAGCCGCTGATGCCTTCGTTCAGCCAGTATTTGAGGACGCTGTCTTCGCTGTTGATGATGAAATCCATGTACGACGACGTCGTTTCTTCTACGTCCGGCAGGTCCGATACGCCCCACCACGATTCATAGTCATCGGGGTACTGCTTGAAGCGGTACCATTCATAGTAAGGTGACTCCTTCGACTGGTAGGCGCCGACGCCGGGATAGTTGCCGAAGCGGTTGAAATAGATGCTGTCGGCACCGGTATGGCTGAAGACGCCGTCGAGGATGATGCGGATGCCTTCTTCTTTGGCAGCCTGACAGAATTCGGCGAATTCTTCATTGGTCCCCAGCATGGGGTCGACGCGGAAGTAATCGGCCGTGCCGTACCGGTGGTTGCTGGAACTTTCAAAAATCGGGTTGAGGTAAATGGCCGTAATGCCCAGTTCCTTGAGGTACGGCAGTTTTTCCCGGATACCGGCGATGTTGCCGCCGAAGAAGTCGTAATAGACGATATCGCCCTGGCCTTCGCGCTTGCAGTAATAGGGCACATCGTCCCAGTCGCTGTGGATGACGGCGCCCTTCTTGCCGTAGAGGCGGCCCGACGTATGGGTGCCGTGGCGGAAGCGGTCCGGGAAAATCTGGTAGACGATGGCGTGCTTGAACCAGTCCGGCGTATGGGCGTCCTTATCGTAGACCGTGACCTGATAGGCCGGCGGCACATCGGGATATTGGGCCCCTTCGCCGCCGAGGCGGTCGTAGTTGTTGCCATAGTAGAGGGTCTTATGACCATCGTCGACGATGAAATAATACCAGAGCAGACAGCCCTTGGGCGGGATGGCGACGATACCCGTAAAGATACCGTCTTCATAATTCATGGGCACAAAGGATTCGCCGACATTGCTCTGCCACAGGCGGATGCGGGCCCGGCAGTTCTGGGCATCGCTGCCGCTGGCGCGCAGGCGCAGGATGAGCCGGCTCCCGGAAGGAACGGCCCCAAAAGACGAGCGGTAATAGAATTCATGAGAGTTGTGGTACAATCGTAAGTCCATAAGCGGTCCTTTCGTGGTGATTAGTGGCTAGTGGCTAGTGGTTAGTGGCTAGCAGTTAGCCAAAAAGGCCTGCCGGACAACGACAAGCCTTTTATCGTTCGTCGTTGGTCGTTCGTCGTTCATCGAAGAAACTAAAAAACATTCCCTGCGATGAACGATGAACTACAAACGAAAAACGCTATTCTATTGTTGTAATACTTTTTCGTACAGATTCTGGTAGGCTTCGGCCGAGCGGTCCCAGCTGTAGTCGCTGGTCATGGCGTTGCGGACGAGGATATCCCACAGGGCCGTGTCTTCATAGTAACCCATGGCCCGTTTCGTCGTGAACAGCAGTTCGTGGGCGTTGAAGTTCGGGAAGGTCAGGCCATTACCCTGTTTACTGTATTTATCGAAGGGATGGACCGTATCCTTGAGGCCGCCCGTTTCGCGGACGATGGGGATGGCGCCGTAACGCAGGGCGATGAGCTGGCTCAGGCCGCACGGTTCGTACCGCGACGGCATGAGGAACATGTCGGCAGCGGCGTATACTTTATGGGCCAGGGCTTCGTTGAAGGTGATATTGGCCGACACCTTGGTCGGATGGCGGCGGGCCAGTTCGCGGAAGGCTTCTTCATAGCCGGCATCACCGGTCCCGACCAGGACCAGCTGGACGTCGTCATCGACGAGTTCATCCATGATGCGCGTGACCAGATCCAGGCCCTTGTCTTCGACGAGACGCGTGACCATGGCGATCATGGGGACGCCCCGTTTGATGCGCAGGCCCAGTTCAGCCCGCAGGGCATCTTTATTTTCCCGCTTGCCGGCCCGGGCGTTGGCGACGGAGTACTGGCGCTTGATGTACGGGTCCGTTTCCGGATTGTAGACGTCGACGTCGAGGCCGTTGATGATGCCCGTCACCTTTTCCCCATTGTCGCGGATATAGCCATCCAGGCCTTCGCCAAAGTACGGATAGGTGATTTCCTGGGCATACGACGGGCTGACCGTCGTGATGTGGTCGGCGTAGACCATGCCCGATTTCATGTAGTTCACGCAGCCGTCACATTCCAGGTTGCCGTTGTCGAAGAGTTCCTGCGGCAGGCCGATGATGTCGCGCATGATCGACGGCGGATAGATGCCCTGGTATTTCAGGTTGTGAATGGTATAGATGACCTTGATTCCCTTGTAGAAATCGTCATGCCAGAAGTCTTCTTTGAGGAAGACGCCCATGAGACCCGTATGCCAGTCGTTGCAGTGGATGATGTCCGGCTTGAAGCCGATCTTGGGCAGCATGGTCAGGACGGCGCGGCAGAAATAGGCGAAGCGTTCGTCGTCATCGCCGTAGCCGTAGAGGCCGTCGCGCTTGAAATACCATTCGTTGTCGATGAAATAGACGGTCACGCCGTCCTGCTTGATTTCTTCGACGCCGTAGTAGAGCTGGCGCCAGGCCAGGTTCACGATGCCTGTCGTCACTTCTTTCATCTGCTTCTTCGCTTCTTCGGCGATGCGGCTGTATTTCGGAATGACCAGGCGGACGTCCATGCCTTTCTTGGCCAAGGCCTTGGGCAGTGCGCCCATGACATCGGCCAGCCCGCCTGTTTTGATAAATGGCACTGCTTCTGAGGCCACAAATAATACATTCATCGTATGTCCCCCACTTTCCCTAAGTACCGTATCAGGCGTCTGCTTCCTTTTTGGCAGGACGCCCAGTTCTTCTCTTTCTCGTTGCAGTAGTCTTCTTTTCAGACGCTGCCGTCTTGGCTTTCCCTTTTCCACGGGTCGTTGCCTTCTTTCCCGGCGCCTTGGCCGTTTTTTTGAC
>CABQJB010000172.1 GCA_902464195.1 uncultured Megasphaera sp. | reverse complement strand
TGAAAGGCAAGCAAGAAGGATGGGAAAAAGGCAGAAAAGAAGGTAGAGAAGAAGGCCGAACCGAAGGAAAATTGGAATTTGCTCTTGAACTATTAAAGGATGGGATGTCCTTGGAAAAAGTGGCAAAGTATAGCAAATTATCGTTGTCCATGATTAAAGAACTAGCTAAACAGAATAAATTGATTTAGAAGTAAATACAAAAATAACCGCCAACAGTGTAAAAACCATTGGCGGTTATTTTTTACCGTTCCAGAAGCTTTTGGAGATGCTGTACATAGAATTCCCGCAGGGAATCTAATAGTTTCGGCCAATACTTCAGGCCGATATGAGGATGGTCTTTGCGGTACTCTTTGGGATGGGTAGCCTTCTTTAAGGCATCCTGATTATCCTGTTTTTCGCTGGGGTCCTTGGCCACATCATAGGTTTCCATGAAGAATTCCAAGGCTTCCGGGTCGATGCACCATTCGCCGGCAAATTCATCGATGAGGCCTTTGATACGGCTATCGATTCGTTCATGCAGGACATCGACGAAGTTCTGGTTCACAAAGTTTCTTGGCTTATCCTGATATTCGTGCCATATGTCATCCAATATCTTGGCTCTGGCCGGATTCGTCTTGCGGAAACGCAGGATTTCTTCGTTGATTTCCTTGATGATTTTCTGGTTCTTCCCTGAAGCCTCGAAGATGAACGCCGATTCATCGGACCGGGTCGCTTCCATGAGGCGCAGGATATAGTCTTCGTCGATTTGGTCCATATGATAGCAGCGCAAGTCGTAGTCGATGACCAGATTGACGTCGGGATCATCGTCGTCCCGGTCTTTGCGGAACTCTTCTTTCACGTTGTTGAACTTGCCGCTGTAGGCCTCGATGGTCGGCGCATCGATGAGGTAATCTTTGGGCAGCTCTTTGACCTGATACGGCGAATAGACCTGAACGTCCGAATAGGCATCGTCGAACTCCCGGTAGGCTTTGAGGAAACGGAGTTTCTCCGCCTTGCTCATGGTATCGATGGCCTTCGGCGTCGGAGCGGCCTGCCGTAAATTCCGGATGGCCTTCTTGAAACGAGCTTCGGCGACTTCCCAAGATGGGGCCTGTACGTAGTTGTCGCCGCCGCTGGAGTAGAGGCGCATAGCGTCATCGACGGCCCGTTTGAAATGAGCGGGCATCTGGAAGATGACGATCTGGCCGAAGCGTTTCTGGTTGTCATAGAGGCGATTCGTCCGGGAAAAGGCCTGAATAATGCCATACGAACGCATGGGCTTGCGGTCGATGAAGAGCGTCGACAGGCAAGGGGCATCGAAACCCGTCAGCAGGCGGTCGACGACGATGACGATATCGAGCTGGTTTTCCCGGACCTGATAGATTTTCTTCTTGCGGGCCAGCCGGTCGTTGATATTGCTGTTATAGGCTCCGAGCTGTTCCATCGTGTACTGCGTGCCGAACATGGCGTTATAGTCCTGCATGGATTCCTTCATCTGGTCCTGATTGAAAGAGTCCTTATCATTATTTTCCCCGACGGAATAGGTAATGGCGACTTTTGGGAAATCGGACAGCTGGCGCTTGATGTCATCATGGATGGAGACAGTCGGTTCCTTGCCTTCTTTGACCCGTTTGAAGAGCTGGTAATAACGCTGGGCCTGTTTGATGGAACTCGTCGTCAGGATAGCCGCATAGGTATTCCCTTTGCCCCGGTTCAGGCCGAACTTGCCGCTGGCCTTGTTGATAATGAAATCGACGACCTGCAGCATGTGCTGGTCATCTTCATAGGCAGCATCGAGGAGCTTATGCTGCATCAGGGCTGTTTCCAGATGGTAACCGTTTTCATCGGGTGTCCAAGGGATGTCATGTTCCGCAGCCAGTGCTTCCATATCAAAGGTATTATGGTATTCGACTTGGAAGCCGAGGACGGCCCCATCATGTAAGGCTTCCTTGATGGTGTACTTGTTGAGGCATTTCCCGTACTGTTCTTCTGTCGTCGCCGGCAGGTCGCCCGGACTGTCTTTGGCATCTTCGCTGAAAATGGGTGTACCGGTGAAGCCGTACCACAAGGGCCGGGAGAAATACTGGTTAATCAAGTGCTGGGCCAAGGGGGACACGGCACGGTGACACTCATCGACGACGAAGATTGGCCGCAGGATGTGCAGCTTTTCATATTCCTTCGTGCCTTCGGGATAGCGGCGCATGACGTTCTGCAGCTTCTGGATGGTCGTGACCAGGACATTGTCTTTATCGGACTGCAATTTCTTGACCAAATCACGGGTATTGTCCGTTTCGCTGACGTCAATCGTGTCATAAGCGGCATAAGCCTGAAACGAGCCCGTCGTCTGGTTGTCCAAGTCGCGGCGGTCGACGATGAAGACGACTTTGCGGACGCTCGGCAGCTGGCTCAGGTAGTGGGCCACTTTGTAGGAAGTCAGGGTCTTGCCCGAACCCGTCGTATGCCAGATATAGCCGGACTGACGGCCACCGCCCGTATAGGGATTGACGGCATCACGGATAGCTTCGACGGCGTGAATCTGGTAGGGCCGCAGCATGATGAGGGCTTTCCGTTCACTGTCGAGGACCGTGTACTGGGAAACCATGCGATGTGCCGCCGGGATGGAAAGGACCGCCTTGGCAAAGGCGATGTATTCCGTCACCGGCTGGTTATCCTCATCGAGCCATGCCGACAGGAATTTTTCATTGAGGTCGCTTTCGCCGGCCGTGGCAATATAGCGCGTATCGGCAGCATTGGAGACGACGAACATCTGGAGCGTCGAGTAAATATCGCGGAAGGCCCCTTCCTTGAGGTACTTCTTAATCTGGTTGAAGGCTTCCCGGTAGGGATGGCTGCGGTTCTTCAATTCAATCTGGATCATAGGAAGTCCATTAATCAGCAGGGTAACATCGCCCCGGCGATCCCGGTTCATCTTTTCCTGCCGGTCAAATTCGATTTGATGGACCACTTCATAGACAGAAGAGCCGCCAGCAACGTCGGCCCGCTTGAATACGACCGGGTAGACCGTACCCAATTCGGCATCTTCCCGCTGGATGCTGACCCGGACGATACCGTTTTCCCCCATGAGCCATTGAGCGGCATCGTAGAAGGTCGGGAAACGGAGCTGGTTCTGGACCTGCTGGAATTCACTATCTGTCAGGGGATGTTCGTCGAATATCTCCTTGTTGTTCTGAATTAAAATCTTGCGGAAGTTATTCCACAAGTCGTCAAAGGTATGGATATCCCCACGGAAGGTCCATTGCGATTCCCCTTCGACGAGCTGCTGGATGAGCTTCTCTTCGATGCTCGCTTCCGATTCAAAGGTCGTCATACGCCACCATCTCCTTTATATAAACAGATTTTGCAGCATGAACTTCTTCATCATCTGGAACTGGTCGAGCTTCTGTTGATGAAGAGCGATATTGTTTTCAAAAGATAAGAAAAACTGGCCAATCGTCTCTTGTTCATCTAATTCTGGCAACCGTATAAATACATTCTGTAAAGTAACCTGAGAAACATTAACATGCTGTGCTCCTTGGGCTTTTCTTATAATTTGATTCCGAATAGATGTGCTATCTAGCATATACTTAAAATACACAGGATTATAATCTCCACATTTCTTACCACAGATTACAAATCCGCCAAACATAGCGTCAAATTGCTTATCTAAGTACACATTTGAGGTGCCAGCATCTTCAAAATTTTCTGAACTTCTTTGAAATAAAACATCACCATAGGTAACAGAAAATCTTTTCTTTTCATTTTCATTTACATTTACATGTGTACGAATATTGTCATGTGTTATAAAGTTATTGTTGAGAATATCCATAACACTAATCAGTGGAATTTCGCCACCATACATATCCGTTGACCCATTAAACCCATTATGAAATTCCAACAGTTCTCCCAACTTATGCTGTTCCCAATCGCCAGTAAATCCCTTGAAGCGAATTCTGGGAACTTTTTCACCTTTTGCCGGGAACATGTTCTGCAGGAAGTATTTCTTCAGTTTCTTCAGCTGGTCGAGCTTACGCTGATGAAGGGTGATGAGATAATCGAGATTATTAAAATACTGGCCAATTT
>CABQJB010000171.1 GCA_902464195.1 uncultured Megasphaera sp. | reverse complement strand
CTTCTACTGTCCCCTGCAAATTATGTGGTGTAATGATGACATTCATTGAGCGTCCTTCTTTCGGATGTATTTCGGCAGGTCTTCCGCAGCCAGCGGCAGCAGGCGGCCCTTGCCGATTTCTTTGAGGATGATGAGGGTCATGTGATTGCCGCGCATCTTCTTATCGTTGCTGATGTAAGGGATGAGGTCTTCGGCCGACGCATCGACATCGGTGGGCAGGCCGTACTGTTCGAGGACCTTGCGCAGCCGCGCCGTCGTCCCGGCTTTCGTCAGCCCCATGGCTTCGGTGACACCAGTCAGCATGGACATGCCGGCAGCGACGCCTTCGCCGTGAGTGTAATGGCCAAAGCCGTAACAGCCTTCGATGGCGTGCCCGATGGTATGACCGAAGTTGAGGATCATGCGCTCACCCATGTCGAGGACATCCCGTTCGACAAGGTCCGCCTTGCTCCGACAGCAGCGTTCGATGATTTCTTCCCAGTGATCAAAGATGGACTGGTCATCGAGTTTCTCTAAGAGTTCAAAGAGGGCCAGGTCGCGGATACAGCCGTATTTGATGACTTCGCCCATGCCGTCATGGATGAAACGCTTGGGCAGGGTCTGTAAGAGGGTCGGGTCGATGAGAACGCCTTTAGGCTGGTAGAAATTGCCGGCCTGGTTCTTGCCGCTGGGCAGGTCGATACCGACTTTGCCGCCGACACTGCTGTCGACTTGGGAGATGATCGTCGTCGGAATCTGGATAAAGGGAACGCCGCGCAGGAAGGTCGCTGCCGCAAAACCGCCGAGGTCGCCGGTGACGCCGCCGCCGAAGGTGATGACGTAGTCGCTGCGGGTAATGCCGGAATCAGAAAGCTGCTGATAGAGGTCGAGGAGCGTTGCCGCACATTTATGTTCTTCCCCGGCCGGGAAGACCAGGCGGTGGACGCGGAAGCCGGCACGAGTCAGGGCCGTTTCCAGCCGCTGTCCGTAGAGGGCATCGACGTTCGAATCGGTAATGACGGCCAGGGTCCGCGATTTCGTCAGATTGCGGATATAATCGCCAGCCCGGTCGAGGAGTCCATTTTCAATATGAATATCGTAAGAATCTTTTCCTAAATCAACGTGAATGTGTTTCATGAACTAATTCCCTTCTCCGCATAGCGGCTTGCTGTAAAAATCGGGTCATTCCCTTGGCATCTTCTTCGGCCAGCATGGTCGAGAAAGATTGCAGGGCGGCGCTGAAGCGGTTTATTTCATATAAGAGGTTGTCTTTATTGGATAAGAACAGTTTCGTCCACAAGGGCGCATTGATGTCAGCTACCCGCGTCCCGTCGCGGAAGCTGCCAGCTACAAAATACTTGGTCAGCGTATTCATGGATTCGCTGTTGACCAGGGCCGTCGCCAGGACGTGAGGCAGGCTGCTGGTGTAGGCGATGAAGCGGTCGTGGTCTTCCGGCGTCACGCGGACGACGTGGGAACAACCCAAGGCCATGGCCATGTCCTTCACGGCCCGGATATGGTCTTCGTCGTTGCCCACCATGGGGACGAGGATATAATTGGCGCCGTTGAAGATATCGGCACTGGCCATGGCATACCCCCGGCCTTCACGGCCTGCCATGGGATGACCGGGCACGAAATCGACGCCTTCCGGGAGCAGGGCGGCGATGGCCGTCGCCGTATCGCCTTTGATGCCGGCTACATCCGTCAGAACCGCTCCCGGTGCAAAGAAGGCCTTATTTTCTGCCAGGAACCGTATCATCACATCGGCAGCTGTACAAAAGATGACCAGGTCTGCCTGCTTCAGGGCTTCGTTGCCTGTCGTATAGATTTCATCGACCATGCCTTCCTGCTTAGCCTGGTTAAGGGCTTTTTCATCGGGGTCGATGGCGATGATATGCCCGACGCCGATGCGCCGCAGGCCGCGGGCGTAGGAGCCGCCGATGAGGCCCAGGCCGACGATAGCTACTGTCTGTTGCGTATTAAAACCACTAGCTTCCTTATCCATGATTGTCTCCCCCTGTATCCCTTATATTTCCCGGCCGACGATAGGTGCCAGTTTGCGGAGTGAATCCATGAGGTCGGCAAACATAGCCGGCGTAATCGACTGAGCGCCATCGCACCAAGCCTTGTCCGGGTCGTTGTGGACTTCGATCATCAGGCCGTCAGCACCGGCAGCTACGGCGGCTTTAGCCAGGTCGGCTACCATCCAGCGCTTGCCCGTCGCATGACTGGGGTCGACGACAATGGGCAGGTGGCTCTGGCGTTTAACGGCCAGGACGGCGCTCAAATCGAGGGTGTTGCGGGTGTACGTTTCAAACGTCCGGATACCCCGTTCGCAGAGGATGACGTTGTGGTTGCCTTCGGCCATGATGTATTCAGCCGACATGAGCCATTCTTCGATAGTCGCGCTCAAGCCCCGTTTGAGCAGGACCGGCTTGCGCGTCTTGCCGACGGCTTTGAGGAGGTCGAAGTTCTGCATGTTCCGGGCCCCGATCTGGATGATATCGACGCCATCTTCGAGGAAGACCGGCAATTTATCGGCTGACATGATTTCCGTAATGACCGGCAGTTTTGCCTTGCGGCCGGCGTCGCGGAGCATGTCGAGGCCTTTATTGCCCAAACCCTGGAAAGAGTACGGCGAAGTACGCGGCTTGAAAGCACCGCCGCGGAGGATGTTGGCACCGGCCTTAGCGACGTCACAGGCGACGCCTTCGATCTGTTCCGGTGTTTCAATCGAGCAGGGGCCGGCGATGACGGCCAGTTTCTTGCCGCCAATGGTCACGCCACTGTTGCCGACGGGAATGACTGAATCCTGGGGATGGAATGCCCGGCTGGCCCGTTTGTACGGGACTTCGACGCGCATGACTTTATCGACACATTCATAGCCCTGGACCTGTTCGACGTCGATGACATCGGTGTTGCCGACGAGCCCCATGACGGTCTGGCGGGCGCCTCTACTGATATCGACCTGCAGTCCCTTGGATTTAATATGGTCGACTAACTTCTTCGCTTCTTCTTTCGGTGTATTTGCTTTCAATACAATAATCATAACTTCATTTCCTCCATTCCAGCAACAAAAAAAGCAGGCCCACATGAGCCTGCTTCTAAGATTCTCATTTATCGTCTTTTCCCAGCGTTCTGCTCAGGCAGCCATAGCCGGCTGACCCGGAAAAGGTGGAAGTCTTCTCATGCTTACATCATGCTTATTGAATTCGTCGTAGCAAAAATAACCAGCGCTAAAATACAGGTAGCCCCAGCTAAAATAAGTAAAGACGTATTCAATTACCTGATGTAAGAATGACGTGTTCATAGGAATCTCCTTGTGCAACCTTTTAAAAATTCGTTGTCGTCATTGTATACCCCAGGGAGATAATTGTCAAGGTAAAAAAACAGGGATTCTCTGTATAGATATGAGAATCCCCGTGGACAATCGTTTTACCAGTAGATATATTGCATACTATTTTCGCATACCATATATGCTTTTACCAAGAAGGCGGAACAGCTGTCGTGACGACGCGGAACGTATACCCCTGCCCTTTCAAAAGGTGAATGATGTCCGGCAGAGCCTCGACGGTCGCACCGTGGCCATAGGCATCGTGCATGAGGATGACCAGATGGCGATGGAGATAGGGCCGCAGTTGCAACTGCTGCTTGATGTTTTCCACTTCTTTATCGGCTGTCTTGCCCGTCCCGTCAGCATCGCCGGTCAAGGCATTCCATCCGACTTCGATATAGCCGATGTTGTTGATAGCTGTCCAGAAATCCTTGGTGAAGTGGCCTTCCGTACCGCCAGGAGCACGAGAAATGATGGGCCGGACGCCGAGAATCTTATAAATTTCTTCTTCTGTCTGCAAGAGCTCGTCCGTGTAGGCCTTGGGCGAAACGTATATTTTCTTATAATCATGCGTATACGAATGGACGCCGATGGCATTGCCAGACTGGTAGATTTTCTTGACCACATCAGGGTAGCGGACGACATTCTGGCCGGTCAGGAAGAAGGTAGCATGGATGTTTTCCTTTTTCAGGATATCCAGGATGCGCGACGTATTCTTATCGTTCGGGCCGTCGTCAAAGGTCAGATAGACGACGTTGTCACCATAATAATAATCC
>CABQJB010000170.1 GCA_902464195.1 uncultured Megasphaera sp. | reverse complement strand
GAATATTTTTATTGACGCGTGTTTTATCTTATGATATATTGTCTTCATACAAAGCGTTCACGTGCACGCAAACATCAACTATGCGATAAGGAAGAACTGTTGAAGGGAGAAATTTCATATGGAGTATTTGATTGGCATCGATATCGGCACGTCGGCGACGAAGACGGTCTTATTTGATGCGAACTGTCACGTCATATCCTCGGCGTCGCAGGAGTATCCGCTTTACCAGCCGCAGAACGGCTGGGCTGAACAGGAACCGCTCGACTGGTATGACGCCGTTCTCGTGACGATTCGCAAGGTCATCCATGATTCGGGTGTTAAAGCGGCAGACATCAAGGGTATCGGTCTTTCGGGGCAGATGCATGGGCTGGTCATGCTTGATGAGAAAAATGAGGTCATCCGGCCTTCCATCATCTGGTGCGACCAGCGCACAGGCCGCGAATGTGAGGAAATCACTGAACGCGTCGGCAAGAAACGCCTTATTGAAATCACGGCGAATCCGGCACTTACCGGTTTTACGGCATCGAAAATCTTGTGGGTCCGCAACCACGAAGCCCAGAATTACCGCCGCTGTCGTCATATCCTGCTGCCGAAGGACTACATCCGCTTCCGCATGACCGGGGAGTATGCGACTGACGTTTCCGATGCGAGCGGCATGCAGCTTTTGGATATCCCGCACCGCTGCTGGTCCGATGAGATACTGGAAAAGCTCGAAATCGATAAGGCGCTGCTGCCCAAGGTCTATGAGTCACCGGAAGTCACTGGTACGATCAGCAGGGAATTTTCCGAAAAGACGGGCTTGTCCGTCCATACGGTCGTCGTAGGCGGTGCAGGCGATAATGCTGCAGCCGCTGTGGGCACGGGCATCGTCTCTGACGGCCGGGCCTTCACGACTATCGGTACGAGCGGCGTTGTCTTCGCTCACACGAGTGAGCCGCGCATCGATCCGCAGGGCCGCGTGCATACCTTCTGCTGCGCCGTACCGGGCTGCTGGCATGTCATGGGCGTTACTCAAGCCGCCGGCCTTTCACTGCGCTGGTTCCGGGACAATCTCGCTGAAGTCTACAAGGACAAGGCTGACCGCCTTGGCGTCGATTCGTATGACCTCATCAATCAGGATATCGCCAAGGTGCCGATTGGCAGCCGACGCCTGCTGTATCTGCCGTATCTCATGGGCGAACGCACGCCGCATCTGAATCCGAACTGCCGCGGCGTTTTCTTCGGCCTTTCCGCTATCCACACGAAGGCCGATATGCTGCGCGCCGTCATGGAAGGCGTCAGTTACTCGCTGCTCGACTGCTTCGATATCCTGCGCGAAATGAAGGTCGACGTCAACGAAATGATGGCCTGTGGCGGCGGTGGCAAGAGCCGTATCTGGCGCCAGATGCTCGCCGATATGTACGGCTGCGAAGTCAAGACCATCAAAGCCGAGGAAGGACCGGCGCTCGGCGTTGCTATCCTCGCTGGTGTAGGCGCAGGTCTGTTCCCTGATGTGCAGACGGCCTGCAAGGAATTCATCGAACAGGATACCTGGTGCCAGCCGGATGCATCGTCTCATGCTTATTACGAAAAAGGCCATCAATTATATCAGAAACTCTATGTACAGCTCAAGGACTGCTTCGATGATTTGACTGCGCTTTGAGGACGGAAGGTAAAAATGTATGGCATTTACAGAAAAGGAGAGTATCATGGATAAAAGTACACAAGAGGCAGCCGCCAAGCGCGCTGCCTGGGTCCGGAAATGTATTTACTTCGCAGCGGGTATGGCAGGTCTGCTGTTTGGTCTTGACCAGGGCGTCATCTCCGGCGCTCTGCCATTCATCAGTCAGGAATGGGGGCTTTCGAGCCATGAACAGGAATGGGTCGCGAGTTCCATGATGGTCGGCGCGGCTACGGGCGCCATCATCGCTTCGTTCCTCGCACGCGGCATCGGCCGCAAGAAGAGCTTGATTATCGGCGCGGCGCTCTTCATCATCGGCTGCATCGGCTCGGGTATGTCGGGCAGTGCGGATATGCTCATCGGTTTCCGCCTGATTCTCGGACTGGCCGTCGGCATCGCTTCCTATACGGCTCCGTTATACTTGGCTGAAATGTCCGATAAGGACGCGCGCGGCAAGGTCATCTCGGGCTATCAGCTCATGGTCACGGTCGGTATCCTTGCGGCCTTCCTCTCGGATACGGCTTTCAGCTACAGTGGTGACTGGCGTATGATGCTCACGGTCATCGCCATCCCGGCCGTTATCTTGATTCTGACTGTATTGCGTCTGCCGGACAGCCCGCGCTGGCTGGCAGCAAAGGGACGCTTCGAGGAAGCTTCCTCCGTGCTCCATTCCCTGCACGCAAGTGCTCAGGTTGCCGAAGACGAATTGCATGACATCAAAGAAACGCTCAAGGTCAAACAGGCAGGCTGGCAGCTCTTCAAGACGAACAAAAATGTGCGCCGCGTCGTCTTCCTCGGCGTACTGCTCCAGGCTATGCAGCAGTTCACAGGCTTCAATGTCATCATGTATTATTCACCGAAAATCTTGGGCCTGGCTGGTTTTTCCAGCACGGAAGATCAGATGATCGGCACTGTCCTCAACGGGATCGTATTCACGCTTTCGACTTTCATCGCTATCGGGATGGTCGATAAATCCGGCCGCAAGCCGGCACTTAAAATCGGCTTCGGCGTCATGGCCGTCTCCATGGCTGCCGTTGGCATCTGTATGTCCCTGCTTGAAGCCGGCACGGCACCGGTCTGGATTTCTTACTTCGCCGCTGTCATGACCATGGTCAGCATCGCCGGGTTCGGCATGAGCGCTGGCCCGATTGTCTGGGTGCTCTGTTCCGAAATCCAGCCGCTCAAGAGCCGTGAATTCGGCATCGCCTGCTCGACCATGACGAACTGGATTACTTGTGCGATTGTCGGCGCCACGTTCCTGACGCTCGTCGATACACTCGGTTCGGCGCATACTTTCTGGCTCTACGCCGTACTCAACGCCTTCTTCATCGTCCTGACCGTTGCTTTTGTGCCGGAAACGAAGAACGTCACACTCGAACAGATTGAAAAGAATCTGATGTCTGGCAAGAAGCTCCGCAATATCGGCTGCTGACGCCATTGTATATTGTCTGTTGATTTATGAGGTGAATATCATGAAAAATACAAAATCTGTCCAGGACGCCGCGTTCCGCCCGTATGGCCGCGTGCTGCCACTGGACACGAAAGAATGCTGCGCTGTGCTCAAGACGTTGAGCATCCCGGAGAACGGTACGGTCTATGAGGCTTCCGTCCCGGCTCTCGAAAAACTTCCGCTCTTCCAGGAACTTAGGGAAAAGACGTACGGTGAAATGCCTGTTGAGCTCGGCCATTGCAGCGGCCACAACGATACGCTCAATGCCCTCGAGTACCATCGCTCTTCGGAAATCGATATTGCCGCGACGGACCTGGTGCTCATGTTGGGCCGCCAACAGGATATCGATTCCGAAACGCTGACCTATGACACGGCTCAGGTCGAGTTCTTCTTCGTACCGGCCGGTACGGTTGTGGAACTCTACGCGACGACGCTCCATTTCGCCCCCTGTGGCATCGACGGGCAGGAGTTCCGCTGTGGCGTGGCCCTGCCGCGCGGCACGAATGAACCGCTGACCAATCCCATCGCTGCGACGGGCGAGGACCGCCTGCTGTTCGCCGTCAACAAGTGGATGCTTGCGCACGCTGAGAGCGGCCTCGATAAAGACGGCGCCTATATCGGTCTGCGCGGTGATAACTGCAAGCTTTAACGGATTTCGTTGAAAGCAAGAGTCCTGCCATCGGGAATGCCTCTTTTTACAGGAGGCGCCGAGGGCAGGATTTTTGTCTGTTTTACCTATCTTTTGGCATACCCAGAAGAACGAAAGACTAGAATCTTGGGGCAATACTTGCTACAATAAGGAGAGTTTATCCCAGTTTCGCCAGAAGACTCCTTCCTCTTAGGTAGGGGATGAATGGCGATGGATTTCGCAGGTTCGATGCCTGCGAAATCCACCCTATGTCTTTTCTGTCTTAGCCTTTTCACCTCGGCTAGGGTATAATGGTAGATGACAGAGGAGGTGAATCCCAGATGTACTTGACGCAATCGAATGTCATCCGCGGCTT
>CABQJB010000169.1 GCA_902464195.1 uncultured Megasphaera sp. | reverse complement strand
CCGTTATTCTGAATCTGTTGCCGCGCAGCGGCATCTGAGTCCGAGGCGGCCTGCCGAACGGCGACCTGCGGCCTGCGGGCGCTTTAGCGCCCCAACTACTTGCGGAATTGCCTATTCTACGGTAATATAAACGTATACAATACCTTACTATATACACACAGGAGGCTGTTACTATGGCAGACAATAAAACATACGCTGTGTTCCAGACGAACCGCGGCGATTTTACGGTAGAACTTTTTGCGGACAAGGCACCGATTACGGTCGAAAATTTTGTGAATTTGGCAAAATCCGGTTTTTATGATGGCACGATTTTCCATCGCATCATTGCTGATTTCATGATTCAAGGCGGCGATCCGACAGGGACGGGCTGCGGCGGCTCGAAGCAGACGATTCCTGATGAATTCGGTCCGGGCCTCGATTTCAGCGAACCCGGCGTCCTGGCTATGGCCAATGCCGGCCCCAATACGGGCAGTTCCCAGTTCTTCGTGACAGTCGTCCCGACGCCGTGGCTCCAGAACCATCATTCCATTTTCGGCAAGGTCGTCAAGGATTATGACGTCGTCGAAGGCATCAGCAGAGTCAAGACCAATTTTGCCGATAAACCGCTGGAAGATGTTGTCCTGAATACGGTGAAAATCGTTACGGAAGAAGCCTAAGGGCTTCATGTTATATTATACGTATATGGTGCGCTGCGCCGACCAGTCTTTATATACGGGCTGGACGCTGGATGTGCCCCGCCGGGTCGCAGCGCATAATGACGGCAGAGGGGCTAAGTATACCCGTTCCCGTCGCCCTGTAACCCTGGCCTGGTGCCAGGGTTTTCCTACAAAACACGAGGCCATGCATTGGGAGTGGCAGATCAAGCAGTGGACGAAAAAGAAGAAGGAGAAGCTCTGCCGGGAACAGCTTTCGGTAACGGATGAAAGAGGATGATCGAGATGAAATTATGGAAAAAATGGCTGACGACCCTCGTTGCCAGCTTGTCTCTCTGCGTGGCGCCCGTCGCCATCGCTTCGGCTGCGTCGACGGCGCAGATCCTGCTCTATGGGGCGGCGACCATGGCGCTGGCCAAACAGCAGTTGCTCCAGATGGACAACAACAACCAGAAACAGATGCTGGCCAATACGCAGGCCAAGACCGGAGTCGTCGAAAATGAAGCCTACAGCGACCGCCTGGAAAATATCCAGCGCAATCTCGTAGCGACGGGCCTCATCAAGCGCAATTACGACGTCTATGCCAATCCGTCGAAAGAGTTGAATGCCTTTGAAACGATTGGCGGTGTCATTTCCGTCAACAAGGGGATGCTCGATGCCCTCAATGATGACGAACTGGCCTTTACCATGTGTCATGAAATGCAGCACGGCGAAAAGCGCCATGCTATCAACGGCGTCCTCAAGAGTATCGGTATTTCGACGCTCGTCGATGTGTCCCTCGGCGGCAATGCCGATGTCCTGGATATCCTCTTGGGCAGTGTAGCTGTCAATTACATCGACAATGAATTTGTCACCATGGACCAGGAAAAACAGGCCGATGCGACGGGCTTCAATGTCTTCAAGAACACGGCCTATAATGTCGGCGGCGCAGCTTCGTCCATGCAGTACGTCTACGAACAGTACGGCGAACTGTGGCAGGAAGGCTTCAAGCGCGTCATCAGCCCGAATAACCATCCTCAGATGTCGAGCCGTATCGAAAAGCTGGCCGGCCGCATGACCTTGTGGTCGGGCAACCGCGTCCAGGTTGGCGGCAACACGGTCTATGTCAATGCCCAGCCCGTTGTCACGCCGGCCGCAGCCGGGACGTATTCGTCGCGGCGCCGGGCTTTCCTGGTAGCCGGTAATCTGGCCCGGGCTACGCATGATGTCTACGGGGAAGCGACGAAAGACGACAAGGTCGTTACGGAAGCGATGAACAAGAAGCAGCCGTCGTGGAAGGTAGCATCCCGTGGTGACGATGTCTACGTCAACGGCTTGCGCATCATGACCTGTGCTGACGGCGATAACCAGCCGGTCATTGTCAAGAATATCCAGTCGGCTCTGGAAGCCAAACCGGCCATGTTGAGTAAGAAGGAAATCCAGAAGAAAGATAAAGACTGGACGCAGAAGTACGGATATAAGAAAGAAAAGAAGGAGAAGAATGCGTAAACAATTAGCTTTTGTCACGGCCCTCATGGCCTTGACCCTGGGTGTCGGTATCCTTGCCGGCGCCCGCCAGTCCACGGACTCTCACGGCGTCGATGTGACTCTGGAAGAAGCGCGGCAGCATGCGACGACTGATAGTGATGACGTGCCGGCCCTGCGGGAAAAACCGCATGTCACCCTTCATTATCCGGCGACCGATCCGGCCGATGGCCATCCCATCCTGCGTTGGAGCCGCGTCGACGGGGCTGTCATGTATGACGTGCAGATCTTGAAGAAAGAAGAAGAAAAAGGCGATGACGGCAAAGTCAGTACGTCTTACGAGCCCTTCATGGACGACCAGAAGGCTTATACGACGGGACTGGAACTGGATTTGCCCGATACCTTCCTGGGACAGGTTTTTTACTGGCGCGTCCGCGGCCTCGATTTGAAGGGCCGGCCGGTCAGTGAATTCTCGGATATCGAAGAAGCACATGTCGATATTTTCCAGCCTTTTACGGAAAAGCCGACGCCCTTGTCCTTTTTCAACCAGGGACCGGGGCAGACTCTGCTCTATCCGGTTTATGACTGGATAGCCGTACCGGGGGCTGCCAAGTATGAAGTGGAAATCCTCAACGACCTGCCGGAAGACCCGAATGGGACGGCGCCGTCGATTCATCGCATCGACAGTTATACGCCGCAATATGCCCAGCAGTACGATCAGAAAGCCCGTATGGGCGATAAGCCCTTTTACTGGCGCGTCCTGGCCCTGGATGGGGCAGGCAATCCCATCGGCGGTTATTCCGATGCCCTGCCCTTTGAACTGAATCCGGCGGCGGAACAGGGCGTCGTCGCTATCTTTGGCGACAGTATCAGCCACGGTGGCGGCAGTATTTCCTATTCGCCGACGGATTGGGACTTCAGTTACGCTTCGTATCTCATGTTCCCGACAATCAACCTGGCCCAGAGCGGTGATACAAGTGCTATGGGCGTCGAACGTTTCGACCGCGACGTCCTGCCCTTCAAGCCGTCGTATGTCATCATCCTCATCGGCTCCAACAGCCTCCGCGCCGGCGTACCGGCAGGCGAAGTCATCGGCGACTTGCAGACATTGAAGGAAAAATGCCTGAGCCATGGCATCAAGCCAGTTTTCCTGACCATTCCGCCGCTCAATCCGAGGAATATCAAGGCCGCCTTCGACCAGGATACGGCCGACGACTGGCGCGGCGCCATTGCCGAAGTCAACGACTACATCGATACGCAGGTCCACATCGACATCACGCCGGGCATGGCCGACAGCCACGGCGAACTCAAGACCGAACTGGCCCTGGACGGACTGCACCTCGACCCGCCGGGCAAAAAAATGATGGCCGCTGCCATCAATAACGCCTGGGCCAGCATCACCGAACTGCCCGATAGCGCCTGGGAGTGAGGGAAAGGGCTGACGCCCTTTCCAGTGGTTAGTGGTTCGTTGTTAGTGGTTAGTAAGCGGGCCTTACCCCGGGTTTGTAGGGGCCGCCGCGTGGGCGACCCGCTAGGATTTGGAGTATTTTTTAGCAGACTGATTGGAAAATCGTACATATCCCGGAGCGGGCGCCCCACGTGGCGCCCCTACAGAAAAAGAGGTTGTCGCATATGCGACAGCCTCTTTTTTTACACCTTCTCCAGTAATCGTTTGGCTGTGAACTGGTCGGTGATGAGGACGTTGGCGTAGCCTCCTTTTAGGGCCGCCCGGATGCTGGCGATTTTGCCCTCGCCGCCGGACAGGAGGATGCTGTATTCTTTGTTGCGCAGGTCGTCGAGGGCGATGCCGACGGTACGGTCGTTCAGCTCCTGGCTGGAGATATTGCCATCTTTATCGAAGAAGCGGGAGCAGATGTCGCCGACGGCGTGGCTCTTGAGGTAGGCCTTTTCCTGGGCATCGGCATAGCCCAGGCGGAAGAACAGGGCATTGTCGCGGACGGTGCCGACGCTGAAGATAGCGATGTTGGCGTTACGGCC
>CABQJB010000168.1 GCA_902464195.1 uncultured Megasphaera sp. | reverse complement strand
ATACCGAAGGCCCCCATGAGGCCGGAAATGGCCGGGCGGATGACGTGGCGGCCCAGGAGCTTTTCAAAAGCCCGCAGGACGGCGTCGTTGTAGAAGGTACCGCCCTGGACGACGATGTGCTTGCCGAGTTTGGCCGGGTCTTTGACTTTGATGACTTTATAAAGGGCATTCTTGATGACCGAATAGGAAAGACCGGCGGAAATGTCGGCCAGCGTGGCCCCTTCTTTCTGGGCCTGCTTGACTTTGGAATTCATGAAGACCGTGCAGCGCGAGCCCAGGTCGATAGGGCTCTTGGCCAAGAGGGCGGCCTGGGAGAAGTCCTGGATGGACATCTTCAGGGATTTTGCGAAGGTATCCAGGAAAGAGCCGCAGCCTGACGAGCAGGCTTCGTTGAGCAGGATATCTTCGATATGGCCGTCTTTGATGCGGCTGCACTTCATGTCCTGGCCGCCGATGTCGAGGAGAAAGTCGACGTCCGGGCAGAAGTGGGATGCTGCCTGATAGTGGGCAATGGTTTCGACTTCACCCAAATCGAGGTGCAGCGCTTCTTTGAGCAGCGATTCGCCATAACCCGTGATGCCGGCCTTGGCAATGAAGGCCTTTTCCGGCAGACGGCGGTAGACTTCAGCGACGATTTTCTTGGCGGCTGCCAGCGGGCTGCCTTCGTTGTTCTGATAGTGCGAATAGAGAATCTTCATGTCTTCACTGAGGACGATGGCTTTGATTGTCGTCGAGCCGGCGTCGATGCCCAGGTAGCACGGGCCGCTGTAGGTGGCCATGTCCGCTTGCGGAACTGTGTGCTGGCTGTGGCGGGCCCGGAATTCGTCGAGCTCAGCCTGGCTGTTGAACAGCGGTTCGACGCGGTCCGATTTGGCCAGTGTCGATTCGTCGACGTTCTTCAGCTGGCCCATGAGGTTCATGAAGGACACTGGTTTCGTGTCCATACTGCCCAGAGCGGCGCCGATGGCCACGTAGACCTGGGCGTTTTCCGGGGCGATGACCTGTTCCGGCGTCAAGTGGAGGGTCTTGGCGAACTGTTCCCGCAGCTGAGACAAGTAGGTCAGCGGGCCGCCGAGGAAGCAGACCGTACCCTTGATGGGGCGGCCGCAGGCCAGGCCGGTGATGGTCTGGAAGACGATGGACTGGAAGACCGACGCCGCGACGTTTTCCTTGCTGGCCCCTTCATTGAGCAGGGCCTGGATATCGGTCTTGGCGAAGACGCCGCAGCGGGCGGCGATGGGATAAATCGTGTCGGCTTTCTTGGCCATTTCATTGAGGCCGCCGGCATCGGTATCCAGGAGAGTTGCCATCTGGTCGATGAAGGCCCCGGTCCCGCCGGCGCAGTTGCCGTTCATGCGGTGTTCGTTACCGCCGGTCAGGTAGGTGATTTTCGCATCTTCGCCGCCGAGTTCGATGATGACATCCGACTGGGGATAGTACGTGCGGACGGCTTTAGTACCGGCAATGACTTCCTGTAAAAAAGGAATGTGCAGGTAGTCTGCCAGGGCGATGCCGCCAGAGCCGGTGATGGACATGGTGATTTGACGGTCGCCAAAGATTTCATAGGCGTTTTGCAGTAAATCCCAGACTTTTTGGCGTATATCCGTATAGTGGCGGACATAGCATGCGTGAAGGCACTGTTTGGCATGGTTGAGGACAGCGATTTTTACCGTCGTCGAACCGATGTCAATGCCGATATGTAAGAGATTTTTCATGTTTTGTCACCCTATCGGTTTACCAACCGATTCTTTCTTATAAATTTCTATATGATAAAGACTATATATAAAGAGTCTACTTTATATTGTACCATATTCCTCTTATTCTGTAAGGGGTGGGGCAGAGGATTTTTTTGCGCTGCAAAATGGGTTACGACAAATGGCTGTAAATATGGTAGAATAAAAGTGCCAATGTCTTAATGAAATCTATACTTTTTATGATAAAGGAGCCTTGTCATGAGAAAATTTGTAAGCGAACACCAGTCCCCGTATTTGGATTTGACGACGGAAGTGTCGGATATCCTCTATCGCGGCCATTCGCAGTTCCAAGATATCATCGTCGCCGACTCTAAGGAATTCGGCCGTATGCTCGTCCTGGACGGCGTTTTCCAGACGTCCATCAAAGATGAATTCATGTACCATGAAAGCATCGTCCACATCCCCATGTTCCTTCATCCCAATCCCAAGAAAGTCCTCATCATCGGCGGCGGTGATGGCGGCGCTGCCCGGGAAGCCGTCCGCCATCCGGAAGTTGAATCGGTCACTATGGTCGACATCGACGGCCAGGTCATTGAATTGTCCAAAAAATATTTCCCGGAAATCTCTAAGGCCATGATCGAAGGCGATCCGAAACTGACCGTCAAAGTCGGCGACGGCATCGCGTTCATGCGGGAAGCGGAAAATTACTACGACGTCATCATCGTCGACTGCTCGGACCCCGTCGGTCCCGGCGAAGGCCTGTTCTCGTATGATTTCTACAAGGATACCTTCAAGGCCCTCAAAGACGATGGCCTCTTCGTACAGCAGACGGAATCGCCTTTCATGCACAGCAAGCTGGTCAAGGATATCTTCGACTGCGTGTCGGACATCTTCCCCATCACCCGCCTGTACACGGCCTTCATCCCCCTCTATCCGTCGGGCATGCACTGCTTCACCATGGGCTCGAAGAAATACGATCCCCTCACGTGGCAGCCGAACCGTAAACGGACCTTCCCGACGCGGTACTATAACGAAGGCATCCAGCAGAGCGCCTTCGTCCTGCCGAACTTCGTCAAAGATTTATTATACGGTGAAAAAGAACGATAAAAAAGTTTGAAAAAGTGCTTGACTTTGTGAGCGACTCATGGTAAGATTATTTACGTTGACGGCGCTAATACAGCGCGGCCGACGCAGATAATCTAATATGGCGGGTATGGTGAAGTGGTTAACACGGCGGATTGTGGCTCCGTTACGCTAGGGTTCGAATCCCTATACTCGCCCCATAGGGGTATAGCCAAGTGGTAAGGCACCGGACTTTGACTCCGCTATGCGCTGGTTCGAATCCAGCTACCCCTGCCAGCCATGATTCATTAGCTCAGCTGGTAGAGCACCTGACTTTTAATCAGGGTGTCCCGAGTTCGAATCTCGGATGGATCACCAGTTAAAAAAGCTGTCGCGTTTGCGACAGCTTTTTTTGTTGCTCGTAGTTCGTGGTTCGTGGTTAGCAGGCGCTGTTACAGGAGGGGGGCTGCCATCATGCGAGGTCCTAATCTCTTTAATCAAACTTTCACTTCAAACTCAAAAAAAGAGGCTGTCGCATTATGCTTTTTTTGCTTAATGCGACAGCCCTTTTTTTGAGTTCCAACAAAGAAGAGGCGGGCCGCCCGCTGGGACGGCCCCTACAAATGCGGTCCATGGGACCGCTAGCGGCTAGCCACGAGCCACTAGCCACGAGCCACGAGCCACTAACCACTAACCACTAATCACAACTTACAGGAAGAAAACGACCATGTCGATGATGAACAACGGGATGAGGATAGCGACGGACCAGCCCATGTAACCGAAGAAGCTCGGCATCTTGATCTTGTTTTCTTCGGCAATGGATTTGACCATGAAGTTCGGTGCATTGCCGATGTACGTGTTGGCGCCCATGAAGACGGCACCGGCCGAGATGGCTTCCAGCATGAGCTGGGATACGGTCCCGACAGAGGTCGTGATTCCCTGGGTAGCACCGAGGGCGCCGGCTGTCTGAAGGAAGACCAGGTATGTCGGCGTGTTGTCCAGGAAGGACGACAGGGCACCGGCTGCCCAGAACATCTGCCACGGATGGGTCAGGCCCAGTTCAGCGCCATGGGCTTTGAGCAGAATCAGGGCCGGAATCATGGTGATGAAAATGCCGATGAAGAGTTTAGCGACTTCCAAAATAGGCGCATACGTGAATTCGTTGAGTTCCCGCGTCGATGTCTTCGTCGTCTTGATAGAGAGGAAGGCAGCGACGAGGATGATGACAATTTCTGCAAGGGTTGCATAGGGGAAGACGATTTCATCGTAGATATGCAGGCCTGCGCCATTGGCGAAAGCCGGGAACATATCCGGCAGGAGGCCGTTGGCCAGGACGCCGACGATGATCATGGCGATGAAGATGAGGTTGTGGGCCCCTTCCAGGCGGAGAGGC
>CABQJB010000167.1 GCA_902464195.1 uncultured Megasphaera sp. | reverse complement strand
CTATAGACGAAGCGCGTCCGCTGTATCTGCGGCAGCCAGTGCTGGAATAAGGCGTCGCCTCGGGAAAGGACGTCGCGCCGGAGCTGACAGAGGACGTCATAGAGTTCGTTCGTCGATGTATATATTTCCTGTTCCAATGTAATCACCTCATTATCATGAATTTTCTTCATATCTATTATTATATTCCCGACAAGAAAGTTGCACAATATATTTCATTCCGCTTTACAGGTATTTTACAAAAAAGGCGCTGTCGCATGAAGACAGCGCCTTTTTTAGCAGTCAGCGGTTAGCTGTTAGCCGTTAGCGGATGATTTTAAATTTAAAAACCATCACCCCAAATATCATACATCAAACCTCAAACATTAAAGCGAAAAGGGCCTTTCATGATAGTAGAAGCCTTCGTGCGACAAACCCTTTTTGAGTCTTAAGTTTGTAGTGTGTCGTTTTTAGTGAAGTTTCTCCTCTATGCCTTGTTCATTGGCCTGAATCAATTCCGACAAGGAAATATGCGGGTTCCGATAGCGGGCCTGGGGATTGGGTTCCCCGATAGTCATGGTGATGGCTTTTTGCGGGCAGGCATGGATACAGGCCATGCATTGCTGACATTCTCGCTGGCTGGTATAGTTATAAACGGTTTTTCCCTGGCGGATCTGAATCCGTCCGGCTGGACAAACCTTAGCGCAAATGCCACAGCCGACACAATGACCTGTAACCCGGTAAATATCCTGCCACCGCTTTTCGATGGGCACATCGCTCATGGCGGCGAAAGCCTGGTGGAGTTTCTTGTCCGCTTCGCTAGGTACCTCGATCCACCGAGTATGCGCAGCCAGTTCCTGACGGATGACAGCCAGCTGGTCATCTTCGTTTTTATCTATTTTCAGCTGTTCGACCATATCAAAGCCAGGCAGGAAATTATCGACCGTCAAAAAAGTACGGATATAGGCCGGTTCAATCCCGCAATCCCGGCAATAGCGCTGAGTCAGTCCAGCCGCTCCGCCATGACGATTTCCATAGGTCAGGATTATGTAGAAGTAAGGTGTCTGAAAGACGTTATCTTTTATAAACTCACGCACGATGAGGGGGATTTCATGGCCATAGACAGGACAAACAATGCCGATGGAATCAGCCTGAAAAGTCTGTCTTCCCTGCTTCATGACCTGAGGGATACTCATCGGTGATAATTCCAATTGTTTGGCAACGTATAGGCTGTTGCCAGTTGCCGTAAAATAGAACAACATAAATAGGACTCCTCTCCGCTCTTTCTTCAATAGCTTGTTGCCTATGTCCATTGTAAGAAAAATCAGGTTTGCGAAGAAGTATTTCTTCGTTGCCGAGCTGTAACTTTTAGTTATAACTCGCTCGTTCGCTTCGATAATCTATAGGATATCCATATAGATATCCTATGATATATATATTTTCCAAATCGTATAATTTATGATATACTGACCTTTGTTTCTACGAAAGGAGTTTTACTATGGAATGGATTACGACGACGGATGTTCACATCCTCTTTGGACTGCACCACCTGGCCGGGCCGCACATGGATGCTTTCATCACTTACTTCACGACGGTGATCAACACGCTTTGGCTCTGGGCCATCCTGGCAGCAGCCGGCCTCTGGAAACGGCGGAGCCGCTGGGTCACGATTACCATCATCGTCGCCGTCATCCTGGCCATCCTCGTCGGCGATGTGGCCATCAAGCACTTCGTCATGCGTATCCGGCCGTATCTGGTCATTCCCGGTGCGCCGACGCTGGATACGCTGAAATACCCGATCAGCTACTCTTTTCCGTCGGGCCATTCGTTTTTCTTCTTTGCCGGGGCTACGGTCTTATTCCGATCCTGCCGGCGCCTGGGCATGGCAGCCTACGGCCTGGCCTGCGTCGTCGCCTTTTCCCGTATGTACCTGTTCATGCATTTCCCCAGCGACGTCCTGACTGGTGCCATCCTGGGTATCATCATAGGAAATATCGCCTGGAAGATATGCGGGTATGCCAAAAAGCGGCTGTCTTATTAAGACAGCCGCTTTTTGAGTATTAAGTTTGTAGTTTTTAGTTTGCAGAAGAGACCACGCATGATGGCAAAGAAACCTTCGTGCGTGGTCCTTTTTTAATTAAGCTTTTGCTTTTTTTGGCACTAAATCACCGATCCGGTCCAGGATATAATGGGGCTGGTAAGAGAACTGCTGGATATTTTCCCGGTTAGAGACACCGCTCATGACCAAGACTGTTTCCATGCCGGATTCTACCCCGCCGATGATGTCCGTATCCATCCGGTCGCCAATCATGACGGCTTCTTCGGAGTGGACGCCCAGCTTTTTCAAGCCCGTGCGCATCATCAGTGGATTCGGCTTGCCGATGAAGTACGCTTTCTTCCCCGTAGCCAGCTCAATCGGTGCAATCAAGGCCCGGCAGGCCGGGATAACGCCCCGGTCGCTAGGGCTGGTCATATCACCATTGGTGCCAATAAGCTTGGCCCCTTTGTTGATCAGCTCGGTCGCCTTGATAATCATTTCATAATTGTAGCCTGTCGTTTCGCCGACGACTACGTATTCCGGATTGACATCATTGAAGGGGATACCGACTTCATACAGGGCATTGATCAAGCCGTGGGCCCCGATGATGTAAGCCGAGCAGCCTGGAGCCTGGGTTTTCAGGAAATGAGCTGTCGCCAGGGCGCTCGTATAAAAATGACTTTCCTCGATATCCAGCCCCATAGACTGGAGCTTTTTGCGAAGTTCCAGCGGAGTCCGTTCGCTAGAATTGGTAAGGAACAGGAACTGCTTCTTTTCTTTCTGGAGCCAGTTTACAAAATCCTTTACCCCTGGAATCAAGGTGCTGCCTTGGTAGATAACACCGTCCATATCACTGATGAAACCTTTTTTAGAACGTATGATGTTCAAATCCCTCATGAATGAATTCCCCCTTCATGGATGAATGTTATTTATTCGCCACGAAGCCGGCGATGACCATGCGTTGTACTTCGTTGGTGCCTTCGTAAATCTGCATGATTTTGGCATCGCGGACGAGTTTTTCTACCGGATATTCCCGGCTGTAACCGAAGCCGCCAAGGATCTGAACAGCTTCCAAGGCGACCTGGACGGCCATGTCACCGGCAAAGCATTTGGCAATGGCTGCTTCGCGGGTGTAGTTCCGTTTCGGTACGGCATAGTACGTATTGAGGAAGTTGATGATCGCCGCACGGGCGACTTCGGTCTTCATGTCCATATCGGCCAGTTTAAAGGCAATGACTTCGTGCTTGATGATCGGCTTGCCAAAAGTGACGCGCTGTTTGGCGTATTTGACCGATTCGTCGATAGCCCGCTGGGCAATGCCGACGGCCAGGGATGCGACCATAGGACGGGCCAGGTCCAGGGTCTGCATGGCGTAGATGAAGCCCTTCCCTTCCTGACCGATGAGGTGGTCTGCCGGGATGTGGACATCCTGGAATATGACTTCCGTCGTGTTGGACAGGCGGATACCCATTTTATCTTCTTCTTTACCGACAGAAACGCCTGGGCGGTCCCGTTCGACGATGAAGGCTGAAATGCCTTTGACGCCTTTCGTCTTATCGGTGATGGCGAATACTGTATAAACCGAGGCGACGCCGCCGTTGGTGATAAAGCATTTCGTGCCGTTCAATACGTATTCATCGCCCTGTTTGACAGCGACTGTCGTCCCGGCTGCCGCATCGGAGCCGGCATTGGCTTCGGTCAGGCAGAAAGCGCAGAAACCGCTGCCCTTTTCACCGGTCAGGTATTCGGCATAGAGTTTCTTCTGGGCATCCGTGCCGTGCTGGAGCACCGGTTTCAGACCCAGGCCGGAAGCGGCAATGGCCGTAGCGACGCCGGCGTCGACTTTGGCCAGTTCTTCATAGACAGCGGCAACGGTGTAGTAGTCCTGGCCCAGGCCGCCGTATTCTTCCGGGATTTCCAAACCGCAGAAGCCCATGTCAACGGCTTCCTGATAGATATCCAGCAACTTCTGCCCCGGTTCCTTAGCCTGATCCAATTCATGAACAAAGGGAGCGACTTTCTTTTCAGCAAAATCTTTAGCCAAATTGACCAGGTCCTGCTGGTCTTTCTTCAAAATATAACCCATGATGAAAACCTCCTCTGACAGAAAATAAGCGGATGACAAACGGATATATACTATACTATTTATCATCATTCTATCAGAAATGGCCGAAAAAGCAACCGTGAGATAGGGGCTAGGG
>CABQJB010000166.1 GCA_902464195.1 uncultured Megasphaera sp. | reverse complement strand
GGCTGCGCCTAAAGAAGTGAAGGAAAAGCCTAAAAAAGAGAAAAAAGAATGGACGCTGCCCGTCGTCTGTGGGGCCGTCCATGAAGGAGACATTCACCTGGTCATATTGAAATGGCAGGGACAGACAGCGACTTGTGCGGCCGGGGAATGGTGGAACGGCTGGTACATCGCTTATGTCAACCGCCAGGCCGCAGGCCTGCAGCGGGATGGACGGGTTTTTGAAATCCCTTTGTAAGGAAAGGCAGGGATGGTCGTGAATAAATGTAAAAAGTGGCTGGCTGTCAGCGTCTGTTGTCTTTGCCCTTGGACGGTTGGGGCTGTCGATGTCCAGGTCCGGGATGTGCCGACGCGGACGGTACTGGAAGGGCTGGCCCGGTCAGGGAATATCAACCTCGTCGTCGATGACAGTGTGCAGGGCTCGTTGACGATGAACCTCCACGACGTCACATTGGAAGAAGCTTTGCAGGCCATTGCTGACAGCCAGGGCTTGTATTACGAAAAATCCGGTTCTATCCGTACGATGAGCGGGGTAAAATCGGGAAAAGGTGTCAAGACCTTCCATACCTGGGCGCTGCGTTATGCCAATCCGGCTGTTTTGAAAGAAGCTGTACAGGCAGCCGTACCGGAAGCCGATGTGCGCTGCCATGGTGATACGAATACCCTCGTCGTCGGCGGGACGCACCAAGTCCAGGCAGCTGTCCAGTCCCTGGTGAAGCGCCTCGATGTGCCGGCGCGGCAAGTCGATGTCTCCGTAGAGGTTGCCTCTGTCGATAACAGCTTGCTGAAGCAGACCGGTGTCGAGTGGAACTGGTCGACGGTGGAAGGCGGGGCGGACCACGACGTCTTTTCCCTGGCCGGGACGATTCACGCCCTTGAAGAAAAGGGACGGGCTCATATTCTGGCTTCGCCGCACATGGTCGCCACTAATGGCCGGGAAGCGCATATCCTCATCGGTGATAAGGTTCCCGTCCAGACAGAGCATCTGTCCGGCAAGGAAACGACGGTGAGTACGACGTACGAAGAAGCGGGCATAAAATTGACCTACACGCCGCAGATCCATCCCGATGATTCGGTGACGGCCCAGCTGGTGGCGGAAGTGAGTACGCCTGTGTTTGTGCCGGAAATGAAGGCCTATCGCATTGCGACACGCCAGGCCCGGACGGTCGTGCGTCTGCGCAATGGCGAGCCCTTGGTCATCGGTGGTCTGATTCGCCGGGAAGAGGTAGAGCATTTCCGCAAGGTGCCGATTCTGGCGTCATTGCCGGTGTTGGGGAAATTGTTCCGTTCTCACTATAAATCGCATAAAAACACGGAAATCGTTTTGGTTCTCAGGTCGCACGTTTTACTTGATTCGTAGTACGTTTTACGTGATTTTCTTTTGATTTTTTCGTCAGTTTTTGCTTGACTTTATTTTATTTTCCTGTATAATCATGGTCAACAACAGATTTCCTGATAACAGTTGTGATGGAAAAAAGTAGTGCCTTTGAGCTTTTCAGAGAGTCTCCGGCCGGTGTGAGGGGACAGGGGAGAGGACATGAAGTTCATTCCTGAACTGTACGGCTGAACGTGAGTAGGCTGTACCGGGGCGGCTGCCGTTATACGGCCATGAGTTGATCGATTCGAGATAATTAGGGTGGTACCGCGGAATCTTCCGTCCCTGGCGTACCACTCTTTTTTTATCCTTCTATCGATAAATTGGGTGGTACCGCGACTGAGTCGTCCCTTTTGTGAGGGGCGGCTTTTTTTTCGGGAAATTATTTTAGAGAGGAGTTTTTACTATGGGAACTACAGGGATTCAAGTCTTCATTATTTTAGTGTACATCGGCGTTCTCTTCGGTATCAGCTGGTACGTCAAGCATAAGGCTGCCGCTTCGGCAGAAGCGTATGTATTGGCTGGCCGTAAATTGACGACGCCCCTCATCATGGTATCCATCGTCGGCCTGGCTGTCGGCGGGGCTTCGACTATCGGCGTTGCCGAACAGGCGTATAAAGTCGGTCTGTCGGCCGGCTGGTATACGGCTGCCTGGGGCATTGGTGCCATTGTCATGGGTCTGACGGTCGCCAAGAAGTATCGCCAGCTCAACATTACGACCGTGCCGGAACTGCTGGAACGGTATTATGACCGCCGCAGCATGATCGCCGGTATCGGCTGTCAGGTCCTGGTACAGCTGGTCATCATGAGCTTGCAGTACGTCGCAGGCGGCGCTATCCTGGCTGCCTTGATGCCGAATATCTTCACACCGGTCACGGGGATGCTCACCAGTGCCGTCGTCTTCATCGGCATTACTCTTATCGGTGGTATGTGGTCGGCCAGCCAGTCTAACGTCCTCAATGTTACCTTGCAGTATATCGGCATTACGGTAGCTGCCTTCCTCATCCTGGGCATGGCCGGCGGTATCGACGTCGTCGCCATCCAGGCTCCGTCCCTTACGTCCATGGACCTCATCAGTGGTGTCGGTCCCATGACCATCATCACCTGGATTGTCGTCCTCATTACGGTCAATGTTTCGCTCCAGGCTATCATCCAGATTTCTCTCGGCGCCAAGGATGTCCAGACGGCCCGCAAAGGCTTCATCATCGGCGGCCTGGTCATGCTGCCCGTCGGTTTCATCGCCGCTCTCCTCGGTGTCATCGCTTCGGAAATGTATCCGGCTATTTCGCCGACGACGGCCCTGCCGAAACTTATCATGTCCCTCAATCCCTGGATTGCCGGCGTGACCCTGGCTTCGCTGTGGGCTGCTGATGTCAGCACGGCTTGCAATCTCCTGCTGTCGGCTGCGACGCTGTATTCCCATGATATTCATAAACAGTTCATCGACCCCAATATGTCCGATAAGAAATACATGACCGTAACCCGTATTTCGGTCCTGCTCCTGGGCCTGCTGACCTTGGGTTTCGCCCTGACCATCAGCGGCATCATTTCGACCCTCATGGCCGGCTTGTCGCTCATGACGGCTTTCGCAGTCATCGTCCTCATGACCATGTATGCGCCGAAATACTGCTCCAAGCAGGCTGCGTTCTACACCATCCTGGCATCCATCATCGTTCTCGTCGCCTGGATGTTCGTACCGGCTGTCCGCGTACTGCCGCACGTCATTTATGCCGAATGGATTGTCTGCGCCGTCACCTTCTGCGGTATCAGCTTCGTATCCAAGAAAGCCATCGCAACGGACGGACTCGTAGAAGAAACGAAAGCCGTCGGCGCACCGGCACAGCATTAAAAGGTATCGGCCGGCCGGCTGCTTATTGCGCAAATCTGACCGGCTCTGCACGCTGGGACTGCGTTGTCGTCAGTCGACGTAGCTATGGCTACGCCTCCTTCCTCCGCCTTGTACCAGCGCGCATATCCGGCCATCTTAGCGCAAACGCAACCGGTCGGCCGATACGGCGCCCGTAAATTTAAAAGTTTTTCGTTCGTAGTTCATCGTGGGGGATATTTTTACATCAAACATCAAACTTTCAACTTCAAACTAAAAAAAGGCACTGTCTTTATGCGACAGCGCCTTTTTTGCTCACTTGAGCAGGGGAGGCTTGGCGGGCCGCCTTGACAGGACGGCCCCTACGGAAGCGGTCCATGGGACCGCACGGCCTGCGAACGGCGGTCTGGAGGGGGTCTTTCCCAAGGCTCTCCTCATAGGAGAGCTGTCAGCACAGCTGACTGAGAGGTTGCTTTTGAAGTAGTGTGCGGTAATTCAACCTCTCCGGCCCGTTGGGCCACCTCCCCTATGAGGGGAGGCTTTGCGGCCGGCGACCTGCGACCTGCGGGCCGCTCTGGCGGCCCTTCTCTCATCCCCACAAAGCATTGCCGGTGGCGAAGCCGAGCCAGCAGCAGACGAAGCCGCCGATGACGTTGAACGAGAAGTAGGCCAGGGCAGGGAAGACGGCGCCGGTACGGACGAAGGTGAGGAGTTCCATGTTGTATGTCGAGAAGGTCGTGAAGCCGCCCAGGATGCCGGTGACGAAGAAGAGTTTGACGATGGGCGACAGGTCACTGCTTTCGGAGAAGAAGACGAAGAGGACGCCGATGCAGAAGGACCCGATGAGGTTGGCCAGGATGGTGCCGTATGGGAAGAATACGCCGCCGTGGAGGTTGGCCAGTTCGGTGAGTAAATAGCGCAAAGCTGCGCCGATGCCGCCGCCGAGGGCGACGAAGAGGACTTTTTCCATGAATATGACTCCTTTTTTATGAAATAAGCGGGCCGCCCTTTGGGACGGCCCTTACAGAAGCGGTCCATGGGACCGCTTCTGTAGAGGGTCTTTCCCAAGGCTCGCCTCATAGGAGAGCTGTCAGCGAAGCTGACTGAGAGGTTGCTTTTGAAACGCGGCCTGCGGAAATTCAACCTCTCCGGCCTTTCAGGCCACCTCCCCTATGAGGGGAGGCTTTGCGACCTGCG
>CABQJB010000165.1 GCA_902464195.1 uncultured Megasphaera sp. | reverse complement strand
GGTGACGATATCCGGTTTGAGGGGCGAGTATTCGGCCAGGACTTCCGGCACTTTGACCGGGCGCAGGTTGACGTAGAGTCCCAAAGCCTTGCGCAGGCCCAGAACGGCCTGTTCCGGACGCAGTTTCGGGTCGACGTTGTCCCATTTGTCGCCGCCGACGGCGCCGAAGAGGATGGCATCGGCCTTCTTGGCCGCTTCAATGGTATCTTCCGGCAAGGGCGAGCCGCAGAGGTCATAAGCCGTGCCGCCAGCCGGTTTCTTTTCAAAAGTCAGGCCGATGTGGCAGACTTCATCGATTTTCTCTAAGACTTTGACGGCACCTGCCGTGATTTCTTCCCCGATTCCGTCGCCGGGGATGACGACGATATGTTTAGCCATATTACTTAGACTCCTTTACGTAATTGATCAAGCCGCCTGCTTTGGCGATGTCCTGGATGAAGCCCGGCAGGGGCGGTGCCTGGAAGGTATCGCCTGTCGTCTTGTCGACAATCTTCCCCGTATCGAGGTCGATGGAGAGGATATCGCCGGCTTTGATTTTTTCGACGTCGTCGCCGATTTCCAGGGCCGGCAGGCCGACGTTGATGGCATTGCGGTAGAAGATGCGGGCGAAGCTGGCCGCAATGACAACGGGGATGCCCGACGCCTTGATGGCAATCGGTGCGTGTTCGCGGGACGAGCCACAGCCAAAGTTGTGGCCGCCGACCATGATGTCCCCTGCCTTTACGTTGCCGGCAAAGGTTTCGTCAATGTCGACCATGCAGTGCGTGGCCAATTCTTTCGGGTCGAAGCTGTTCAAATAACGAGCCGGGATGATTACGTCTGTATCGATATTGTCGCCGTAGCGCCAAACTTTTCCTTCTAATGTCATGATTAACGGACCTCCTTCGGTGCGGCAATCTTGCCGAGAATCGCACTGGCTGCAGCAACTTGCGGGCCAGCCAGGTAGACTTCGCTGTCGACGTGACCCATGCGGCCGCGGAAGTTGCGGTTCGTCGTGGAGACACATTTTTCACCAGCCGTCATGATGCCCATGTAGCCGCCCAGGCAGGGGCCGCAGGTCGGCGTCGAAACGGCACAGCCGGCAGTGATGAAGGTTTCGATGTAACCGGCCTTCATGGCTTCCATGTAGACGTGCTGGCTGCCGGGGATGACGATGCAGCGGACGTCGGGATGGACCTTGTGACCTTTGAAGATGTCCGCAGCGATCTTCAAATCTTCCAGGCGGCCGTTGGTGCAGGAACCGATGACGACCTGGTCGATCTTGATGTCGCCGAAGGTACCGATGACCTTGGTATTTTCCGGCAGATGCGGGAAGGCGACGACAGGCTTCAATTCGGACAAGTTGATTTCGACGGTCCGGCTGTAATGGGCGTCGGCGTCGGCCGTGACGATGTCGTAGCCATCGGGGACGCGGCCCTTTTCATAAGCGATGGTCTGTTCATCGACGGGGAAGATGCCGTTCTTGGCACCGGCTTCAATGGCCATGTTGGCAATGGTGAAGCGGTCGGTCATATCCAGGGCGGCAACGCCTTCGCCCGTAAATTCCAGGGACTGGTAGAGGGCGCCGTCGACGCCGATCATGCCGATGAGGGTCAGCATAACGTCTTTGCCCGTAATGTCGTCCGGTTTCGTACCCGTCAGGTGGACGTTGATGGCATCAGGGACTTTGAACCAGGCCTTGCCCGTAGCCATGGCGACGCCTAAATCCGTCGAGCCGACGCCAGTGGAGAAACCACCCAGGGCGCCATACGTGCAAGTGTGAGAATCAGCACCGATGGTCAGCATACCGGGAGCGACGATGCCCTGTTCCGGCAAGAGGACGTGTTCGATGCCGACGCGGCCGACTTCAAAATAATGCGTAATGCCGTGCTGCTTGGCGAAGTCGCGGACAATCTTGGCCAGGCCGGCGGACTTGATGTCCTTATTCGGTGTGAAATGGTCCGGAACCAGGGAAATCTTGGTCTTATCGAAGACGGGCTTGCCGATCTTATTGAACTGTGCAATGGCCGGTGGGGCCGTAATATCATTGGCCAGGACCATATCGAGATTACAAGTAATTAAATCACCCGGTTTCACCGAGTCGACGCCGGCATGTTTTGCCAGGATTTTCTGCGTCATCGTCATACCCATATGTATATACACTCCTTTAAAAAACGATGTTAATGATAAATAGCAAGCACCTGCGGGGTTCTTGTCTTTTTTTGTATTTTAATGCTGCCCCGATGTGGCTTTGAAAGCCGTAATCGTATCCGGCGTGGACTTGAGGGCCCGGAACTTGACGCGCTGAGCCATGCCGTCCATGCGGTTGATGGCCGTCATGAAGGCGAAGATGGATGCCGTAATGGTGTCCGTGTCGACGCCGGCACCCCATGTCGTATGGCCGTCTTTATCGGTCAGGCCGAAGTAAGCGATGCCGCGGGAATCAGAATCGCGGTCCAAATCGTGTTCGCTGTAGACGAGGTTGCTGAATTCAATGCCATAAGCCTTGCAGACGGCGTTGCTGACGGCGTTCAACTGGCCATTGCCGGCACCTTCGAGGACGACTTCTTCGTCGTTGGCGCGGACCAGGACTTTGCCGACCCATTTGTCGCCTTTCTTCTTGAGCGAGAAGTCTTCGACTTTCAGCGGTGTATCGGCATTGAGGTAATTCTTCTGGAAAACGTCGTAGATTTCGGCCGGTTTCAATTCCTGATGCTTGTGGTCCGATACTTCCTTGACGAAGTAGCTGAAGTCTTCGCGCATCTTCTTCGGCATGTCGATGCCGTAGTTCTGTTCCATAATGAAGCCTACGCCGCCTTTGCCGGACTGGCTGTTGATGCGGATGACATCAGCGTCGTACGTACGGCCCACATCATGCGGGTCGATGTACAGATACGGGCAGGTCCAGTACTGTTCGTCGTTTTCTTCGCGGAAATGCATGCCCTTGGCGATGGCGTCCTGATGAGAACCGGAGAAAGCGGCGAAGACCAGCTGGCCGGCATAGGGCTGACGCGGATGGACATGCATGCGGGTCACTCGTTCGTACGTTTCCACCAGTTTCGGCATGTTCGAGAAATCCAGGCCCGGATCAATGCCTAAGGCATACATGTTCATGCCGATAGTGACGATATCGGCATTGCCTGTCCGTTCGCCATTGCCGAAGAGCGTTCCTTCGACGCGGTCGGCGCCGGCGAGCATGGCCATTTCGGCATCGGCAACGCCCGTGCCGCGGTCATTGTGGGGATGGACCGATAAGATGACGTTGTCGCGGTATTTCAGGTTCTGCGACATGTAGGCGATCTGCGAGGCGAAGACGTGGGGCATGGACATCTGGACCGTCGACGGCAGGTTGATGATGGCCTTGCGGTCAGCCGTTGGTTTCCAGACGTCGAGGACGGCGTTGCAGACTTCCAAAGCGTATTCCGGTTCCGTGCCGGTGAAGCTTTCCGGCGAATATTCGAAGCGGTAGTCAGCACCGGCTTCGTCAGTCAGGCGCTGTAACAATTTCGCACCGTCGACGGCGATCTGTTTAATTTCTTCCTTCGATTTGCGGAAGACCTGCTGGCGCTGGGCGAAGGACGTGGAATTGTAGACGTGGACGATGGCGTTCTTGACACCTTTCAAAGCATCGAAGGTCTTGCGGATGATGTGTTCCCGGGCCTGGGTCAGGACCTGGACGGTGACGTCATCGGGAATCATGTCGTGGTCGACCAAGTAGCGCAGGAATTCAAATTCTGTTTCCGACGCAGCCGGGAAGCCGACTTCGATTTCCTTGAAGCCCATGGCGACCAGGACTTTATAGAATTCAATCTTTTCTTCAAGGCTCATAGGAATGATGAGGGCCTGGTTGCCATCGCGCAAATCGACGCTGCACCAGACAGGGGCTTTATCGGGATATTCTTTCTGAGCCCAGGACATATTGACGACGGGGGGCATAAAATAACCTTTTTTATAATGTTCTACGTTTTTCATACTGCATCTCTCCTATGATCATGAAATAAATTTAAAATAAATCATTACACAATCAAAATAAAAAAAATCTCCCGCCTCAAAGAGACGAAAGATTATACTTACGCGTTACCACTCTAATTCCTATCCGAAGATAGGCTCTCTACAGGTACGGACAAATCGTCGATACCCTCCTGTCTGTTAACGGCCAGGCCCCGGCTCCACCTACTCCTTTCGTTTCAGCGAGCTGCTTAGAGATGAGTTCTGTTCCGTGCCGCTGCTGCCTCACACCACCCGGCAGCTCTCTGGAAACATTCCGGAACTTACTAGTTCTCTTCAACGCATTTTTTATTTTGGATTGTTTCGTTGATGTGTAGTATGTTATCATACCCTTTTGTAATTTGCAAGGCTTTTTTCAGAACTTTTCCGAATATTTTTAACTTAAACGTGATACTTTATTTAATGAAATGTCGTAAAA
>CABQJB010000164.1 GCA_902464195.1 uncultured Megasphaera sp. | reverse complement strand
GGGTAGGGGCTAGGGGCTAGCAGTTCGTAGGGGCCGTCCCAAAGGGCGGCCCGCCAGGATATGTGTGATTTTTCCCAACTAGTCTGTCAGAAGAATCATCCAAATTCCGGAACGGGCTCGCCACGTGCGAGCCCCTACAATGACAAAAAAGGGGCTGTCGCACGAAGATTATGTCATCATGCGCAGTCCCTTTTACTCTATAGTTTGTAGCACAGAGTTTGTCGTTTGCAGAAAAAGCCCTTAAATTTAAAGCCATCCGCTAACAACTAACTGCTAGCTACTAACAACAAAAAGGGTTTGTCGCATAACGACAAACCCTTTTTTTGTCTTGGTCGGAACGGCGAGATTTGAACTCGCGACCTCTTCCACCCCAAGGAAGCGCGCTACCAAGCTGCGCCACGTCCCGTCGACTTTTCTATTTTAACTGATTCGACAGGACTTGTCAATAGTCTATTTGTTATCTCTTTTACGGAAAAACGGCAGGGCTACTTCCGGGAACAGTGTGTAGCTCAAAACGTCTTCCGGGCTGGCATCGGGGAAACCTTCGTCAGCCAGGGCTTTCTTCGATTTTTCCAATTCCGGTTCCAAGTCGTCGGCCGGGCGGTGCGTGATGACCGGTTCGTCGCCGATGCACATTTTACGGAACTTTTCATCAATCTTGCCGGGGACACGGCCGTATTTCCCGCGGACGATGTCACGGACTTCGTTGGTGACGATCTTATAGCGGCCATAGAGGACGTTGAGGGCTGCTGCCGAGCCGGTAATCTGGCTGGTCGGCGTAACCAGCGGCGGATAGCCGAGGTCGCGGCGGACGTTGGGCATTTCTGCCAGGACTTCGTCAAAGCGGTCTTCGGCGCCCTGGGCCTTGAGCTGGTTATAAAGGTTGGTCAGCATGCCGCCGGGAATCTGGTATTTGCGGACAGCCGGGTTAATCTGGCTGGGCATGGTCAATTTGAATTCGTCTTCCAGTTCCTTACGGACATGCTTGAAGTGGTCGACGATGGGCCACAGGCGGTCGACATCGATGTCCGTATCGTAGATACTGTGCTGCAGGGCCATGACCATCGATTCCGTCGCCGGCTGGCTGGTGATTTCACCGAATGGCGACAAGGCCGTGTCGATGATGTCGACACCGGCTTCGATGGCCTTCATATAGGTCATCTCACCGAGGCCGCACGTGCAGTGCGTGTGCAGTTCGATAGGCACAGACAAGTGCTTCTTGAGCATGCGGATCAGGTTGTAGGCGTCATACGGCGACAACAGGCCGGACATATCCTTGATGCAGATGGAGTCGACGCCCATGTCCTGCAGTTCCTTGGCGACCTTGGTGAACGATTCCATCGTATGGATAGGGCTGATGGTATAGACTAGGGCGCCCTGGACGTGGACGGACTTCGTGTCTTTCGCCGCCTTGATGGCCGCTTCCAGGTTGCGCGGATCATTGAGGGCATCGAAGACACGGATGATGTCGATGCCGTTATCAACGGCGCGGTTGACGAATTCGTAGACGACATCGTCAGCATAATGGCGATAGCCTAAGATATTCTGGCCGCGGAACAACATCTGCAAGGGCGTCTTCTTGACGTGCTTCTTGATGGTCCGCAGGCGTTCCCACGGATCTTCATCGAGGAAGCGCATACACGTATCAAAGGTAGCGCCGCCCCAACATTCCAGGGCATTATAGCCGACTTCATCCATCGCTTCCAGGACCGGCAGCATCTGGCGCAGGCGCATGCGCGTGGCCGCAATGGACTGATGGCCGTCGCGAAGGACCGTTTCTGTGATTTTTACTCTTGCCATTCTATTTCCTCCAATGTTGTATTTTCAAAGGTTGGATGCGAAAATCATGCGTACTATTTTATTATATCATAGTAGGCCCGGTTTTGCTATTCACATCAAGGTCATACGCGGTCCGTCCCTGGCAGACGCGGATATGGCCGACGGGCACGTCATCCTGGCGCCAGGTCAGGTGCTGAGGCAGGCTCCAGCAGGCCGTCTTGACAGTGACGTTGCGATAGCCCCGGACGCGGGACGTATCGCGCCGGTTGTAACAGATGGTAATATCCGGTTCCGCCGGCAGTCTGCGGAGGAAAGGCAGGAGCTGCCTATTATAGCGCCGGGTGTCGACTAATTCACCCATAGCCGGCGTATAGGCCCCGGCCAGGACCTGTGTGTCGTCATCGAGGTCTTCCGTGGCTTGCAGGCCCGTCCGGATACAATTTATCCCTTGTTCCAGGAAGCGCTGCTTCATGTAGGCCGCCCGGACGACGCCTTCATGGATGGTCAAGGGCTGATAGCGGCCGGCCCTCCAGCTGTCGGCCAGGTCCGTCCCGGTGAGGACGGCGACGGGATAGATACGGGCCAGGTCCGGCTGGAGCTGGCAGATGGACGTCGTGGTCCGTACCAGGCTGTCCCAGTCTTCACCTGGCAGGCCGGGCATGAGCTGATGGCCGACGGTGAAGCCGTACTGCCGCAAGAGGGCCGTCGCCGCCACGACATCCTCTGCCGTATGGCCCCGCCGGGCCTGCTCGAGGACGGCATCGTCCATGGACTGGACGCCCAGTTCGACGCAGGTCATACCATAATGCTGGAGGCGCTGCAATATCTCCGGCGTGATGCAGTCCGGCCGGGTCGAACAGCGGATGGCCGCAATCGTACCGGCCTCCAAGGCTTCATAAGCCGGCTGCAGGAGCCCTTCCTGTACCTCCCCGGGCATGGCCGTAAAACTGCCGCCATAGAAAGCCGCTTCCCAGTGGCGCGGCGTCCGGGCCGACGCCGTATAGGACGCAATGAGGCGGCGCACCTCATCGGGCGACGGCAAGCCCTGGTGCCCCGTGATCTGCCACTGATTGCAGAAGACACAGCGGTGAGGACAGCCGATATGGGGAATGAAAATAGGGATAATAGACGTTTGCATGATGCCTCCCGTGGAATGAAAAAAGGCTTGTCGTATGACGACAAGCCTTTCAAGGGGTTAGCGGCTAGGGGTTAGGGGTTAGCCAAACCAGACACTAACTACTAACTGCTAACGGCTAACTGCTCAAAAACCTTCGCCTTTCAAATTCATGAGCGCTGTATGGGCTGCATGTTGTTCGGCGTCTTTTTTTGTTTTTCCGGCTCCTTCGCCCAGGACTTTGCCGTTGACTTTGACTTCCATGTAGAAGGTCTTGTCGTGGTCCGGTCCTTCGCTGCGGCACAGTTCGTATTCGATGTGCTGCGGACCCTTCTGCTGGACATATTCCTGGAAGAGGGTCTTATAGTCTTTTTCATAATGGCCGCTCTTGACCAGGTCCAGGTAGCCCTTGAGCTGGTGAAGAATGAATTTGCGGGCTTCTTCATAGGAACTGTCAATATAAATCGCACCGACGACTGCTTCAAAGGCGTCGGCCATGATGCTCGGCCGCGTGCGTCCTCCCGTAGCCAGTTCCCCCTTGCCCAGGAGGATATAGTCCCCCATGTGGAACTTGGCACAGACCGAAGCCAGTGGCGTTTCGCTGACGACACTGGCCCGGGCCTTGGACAGTTCCCCTTCGGGCATGTTGGGATAATGAAGGAATAAATATTCACCTACGACGAGGTCCAGGATGGCGTCGCCCAAAAATTCCAGGCGTTCATTGTAATAGCCGTGGCTGGCCTTGTTCTCATTGGCATAGGATGAATGGGTCAGGGCCTGATCCAAAATGAGGAGGTTGTGGAATTCCTTGAGGCCCAGGACCTGTATGAATTGTTCTAACTGTTGTTTTCGTTCGGTATCCATCAGGTCAGTCTTCTTTATTATTCAGCGTACTTCTTGAAGAGCAGGGTTGCATTATGACCACCGAAGCCGAAGGAGTTGGAAATAGCGACGTTGACGTCGGCTTCTACGGCTTTGCCCGGTACATAATTGAGACCCAGTTCTTTCAATTCATCTTCCGGTTCGACGAGGTTGATCGTCGGATGGACTTTGCCCGTTTCGATGGTCATGGCGCAGGCAATGGCTTCGACAGCGCCGGCAGCACCGAGGAGATGGCCGGTCATGGATTTCGTCGAGCTGATGAGCATGTCTTTGGCATGGTCGCCGAAGACGCGGGCAATGGCCTTCGATTCATTGAGGTCATTGAGATGCGTCGACGTGCCGTGGGCATTGACATAATCGACGTCTTCCGGCTGGAGGCCGGCATCTTTGACGGCCAGGGCCATGCATTTGGACTGCTGGATGCCTTCCGGAGCCGGAGCCGTGATATGATAAGCGTCGGCATTGCTGCCATAACCGCCGATTTCACAGTAAATATGGGCACCGCGTTTCTTAGCGTGTTCCAATTCTTCCAGAAGAACGACGCCGGCGCCTTCGCCCATGACGAAGCCATCGCGGTCTTTATCGAAGGGGCGCGATGCATGAGCCGGGTCATCGTTGCGCGTGCTCAAGGCT
>CABQJB010000163.1 GCA_902464195.1 uncultured Megasphaera sp. | reverse complement strand
CTTTATGTCCGTCGCATACCAGGGAATCCCGGCCAGGAGTTCTGCCGTCGCCGGTGCCGGAACGGGCATGATGCCGTGAGCACAGCGGACAAAGCCACTGCCGGCATGGAGCGGCGACGTGGCGACCTGTTCGATGCCCAGGTATTTCAGGCACCAGACCGTACCGACGATATCCAGGATGCAGTCAATGGCACCGACTTCATGGAAGTGTATTTCGTCGACAGGGACGCCATGTACTTTGGCTTCAGCTTCTGCCAGGGCCCGGAATACAGCCAGGCTCTTGGCCTTGATATCGTCCTCGATGGGAGCCCCTTCGATGATCTTGGTGATTTCCGGAAGGCCCCGGTGCTGATGGTGGTGATGATGGCCGGTCATATCGACGAGATGGCCCTGGCCAGCCGGTTCTTCCGCATGATGATCATGGTGTTCATGTCCGTGATGTTCATGATGTTCGTGAGCGTCATGGTCATGACGTTCTGCATCGAGGAGAACATTATAGTAGATAGATTGGATGCCCAGCTTGTTGACACTGCGGCATACCATATCATAACCCGTCAGGTTCAACGAAGCCATGGCCTGTTTGAATGCTTCAAAGGGGACACCAGCCTGGATGAGCATGCCGATGAACATATTGCCACTGATACCGGAAAAACAATCGAGATATAAGGTTTTCATGGAAATCGCTCCTTATTTTAAATTTTCATTCATCATCTGGACCGATGCGTCGAGCATGGTCAGGCCCATAGCCGATCCCATGCCCTGGTCGAGGTTCTGGTCCAGTTCGACGAAAGGCTTGAGGCCCAGTTTCTTCATCTGCATCTGATGGACCGGTTCCAAATAGCGTGCTGAAGCGCAGACGTAATCGTCAATCGTCGGGCATAAGGCACGGGCGATGAGGACGGCAGAACCGGTAACTGCGTTGTCGAAGACGACGAGCAGCTTGCGCTGGGCTGCGGACAGGATGAAGCCAACCATAGCCGCGATGTCCGGAGCTCCGGCACGGCGCAGGAGGTCCAGCGGATTCGAAGCATCGAAGTGGTGCTGGTCGATGACTTTCTTCAATTTCTCTAATTTCTGACCGGACTTCATGTGTTCCGGCAGTTCTTCCAGCTGGTCCCGGAAAAAAACAGCCGTCAGGATGAAAGCCGTCAGCAGACCCCTTTCACCGAGGTTCCCCAACCCTGTCGCCGTATAGCCTTCATCAGCCAGGTTCTGACCAATCTGCAAGCCGCTGAAAAGGGCGTCCATCATTTCATCTTCGCTCATCGCATCCTGCCGGGCCCAGAAATGGCTGCCGTGCATGACCTTTAAATTCTGTACGCCCTGCGATTCCGGGATATCTTCTTCCAAGCCCATATCGAGGAGCATGACCCCAGCACCGATACGGTGAGCCACCTTATTGATGGGGCCCCGGCCGGTGGCAATTTCCAAAGCATCGGCTTTACTGTTCTTGCCCTTAGTCTTATTTTCCCCACCATCGACGGCATGGTCTGCTGCAAAGACGACGACGGCTTTCTGTAATTTTTCCGGATGCAGCGTCCCCTGTACACCGGCAATACGGCCGGCCAGATAGGACAATTTACTGTCCTGGCGTATGGTCAGACTGGCCAGGCGCTGGTAGCACTCTGCCGTTTTGGCCAAATCCATCGGTTCGATGGCACTGATGACTTGTTCTAATACTTGGTCCATAATCCCCTCCGTGAAAGATTCGAAAAGGGCTTGTCGCAAGACGACAAGCCCTTTTCAGTTGTTAGCAGTTAGTGGTTAGCAGATGGATATTTTCTGTCAAAGATACCCTCTGTACTACAAATCATTGTCTTGTATAAAATTCATTATACACGAAAAAGCCAGTTATCGCCATATCATAACGTTCATCGTTCATCGAAGCACTGCTAACTGCGACCTACGAACCGCGGCCTGCGGCCTGCGAACTGCGGCTTTTTAAGTATTATAACGAACGGCCGAATTCGTCCGTGTCCATGATGGCTTTTTTGAAGGCTTCTTTGGTCAGCGGTTCGGGGACGCAGGTCCATTCGGTCAGGGCCGGAGCGGCATCGACGATAGAGTCGACTTCGTCGGCTTTGATGTCGAGGTCGGCCAGGGTCGTCGGGTAGTGGCATTTCTTATAAAGGGCTGCTACCTGGTCGCGCAGTTCAAACTGTTTGTCATAGGTCAGCAGGACCAGGACACCGAAGGAAACGGTTTCGCCATGGAGATGGCCTTCGACGACTTGCGGCAGGACCGTCGAAGCATTGTAGAACATGTGAGCCAGGGACGAATTGTAATAGTAGTCGCCGCCACCCGTCGTGCAGTTGGAAACGAGGCCCGTACTGATGATGATATCCAGGACGACCTGCTGCAGGGCATAAGTGATCTTCTTGGCCTTGAAATCTTCCAGAGCCTGTTCGCCGTACTGCAGGAGCGGTGCCGTGCAGGCTTTGCCGATGGCCCGGCCCAGGAGGACCGTATGGAAATGTTCGGCCGCACGGCTGGCCAATTCCGATTCACATTCTTTACTCATAGCATCGCCGATACCGGCCCAGAAGAACTTGAAAGGCGAATCGGCAATGATGGCCATATTGATGAAAGTATGGACCGGCGGCTGGTCGAGGTAGTAGTAGCCGGCAAAGGATTTATCGGCTTTATACATGACAGCCAGGGCCGTCGACGGAGCACAGTTGGAAGCCAGCGTCGGGAAAGCGAACAGGGCTTTGCCGGCACGGTCGGCGACGACTTTACACGTATCGATGGCGCGGCCGCCGCCGACGGCAAAGACCAGGTCAGCATCCTGGACGGCCTGTTCACGAAGCAGGCGGTCGACGTGTTCATACGTCGCATCGTCGCCGTACCAGAGTACGCCGAGGACTTCCAGGTCTGTCTTGGCGATGGCATCGAGCAAGGGCTGTTTTGCCTTGGACAGAGCCGTCTTGCCGCCGATGATGACGACCTTTTTGCCAAAATGGCGGGTAATCTTTCCGATAGCATCATAGGCATGGACGCCAATGGTAAAAGCCGGCAGAACCAAAGTATAGTCAGTTTGAGACATAATAAAAACCTCCTGTAATAATGGAAAAAGATGAGTTCAAAAGCTATAGTCATTATAGCATTGTCCACTGTCCGTGGCTAGGGTAAAAGGTTTAACTTTTCTATTCGCAATACCTATGAAAAATCGCTATGTTGACATTTATTCATATGACTTTCAGTAATTATATCGCTTATATAGTATGTAAATTAAACGTTCATCGCTATATATAGTATGAAAACGCTTACTATAACAATATGTAATTTGAGAATGCATTTTGTGTTATAGAGAGTTGGCGTACTATGCTGGGTGTACATCTTGCAATTCAGAAAAAGTGCTTTATAATAAGGGAGCGTAATGTAGTGTACACCATTTCCAAGCGTTGTACGTCGGTATCATTTTGTTTCATACGGAAAGGGTTGCACACATACTATTTTATCAAAGGAGGTTCTTTTTGTATGAACGGTTTGTATCTCGTTATTATTTCAGCATTAGTGTTCGTACTGGCTTACCGTTTTTACGGCGCTTTCATTGCCGCAAAAGTCTTGACGCTGAACCAGTACAAAGTCACACCGGCATTCCGCTTTGAAGACGGTCATGACTACGTACCGACCAACAAGTACGTCGTCTTCGGCCATCACTTCGCAGCCATTGCTGGTGCGGGCCCGCTCGTCGGCCCGGTCATCGCCGCCCAGTTCGGTTATCTGCCCGGCGCTTTATGGATTCTCATCGGTGGGGTTCTCGCCGGTGCTGTCCATGACATGGTCATCCTCTTCTGCTCCATGCGTTACGATGGCAAGTCCATCGCCGAAATCGCAAAAGCACAGATTGGCCAGAAGACAGGCGTAGCTACTTCTTTCGCCGTCCTCTTCCTGAATATCCTCTGCATGGCTGGCATGGCCGTCGTCATTGCCAACGCCCTGGCTAATAGCCCGTGGGGTACTTTCACCATCGGCATGACCATTCCTATCGCTATCTTCATCGGCATCTACATGCAGTTCCTGCGCCCTGGCAAGATCAAAGAAGGCACCATCATCGGCGTCATCCTCACCTTGCTGGCTGTTGTCGCTGGCCCGGCTGTTCAGGCTTCGCCGGTCTTAGGGCCCATGTTCACCATTAGCCACAACGGTATCTGCATTGCCCTGATCATCTACGGTTTCATCGCAGCTGCCCTTCCGGTATGGCTCCTCCTGGCTCCGCGTGATTACCTTTCCACGTACATGAAAATCGGTACTATCGGTGCCCTGGCTCTCGGCATCCTTATCGTAGGCCCGCAGATCCAGATGCCGGCAACGACGCAGTTCTGTGCTGGCGGCGGCCCGGTCATCACCGGTGCAGTCCTTCCGTACATCTTCGTCACTATCGCCTGCGGTGCTGTTTCTGGTTTCCATTCCATGATCTCCACCGGCACGACGCCGAAGATGCTCATGAACGA
>CABQJB010000162.1 GCA_902464195.1 uncultured Megasphaera sp. | reverse complement strand
GTCATATAGCGGAACAAGGCGTAGTTCTGGAAGACGAAGCCGATGCCCCGCTTGGCAGCGGGAATGTCGTTGACCCGGCGGCCGTCGATGAAGATGTCGCCGCTGTTGGGATTCTCCAGGCCGGCCAGCATGCGCAGGATCGTCGTCTTGCCGCTGCCGCTGGGACCGAGGAGGGCGACGAGCTTGCCCTTGTCGATGCCGAAGGAAACGTCGCGCGACGCGTGGAAGGACCCGTAATTCTTTTCGATGTGTTTCATTTCGACGTACATGAGCTTCACCTCCTTTATGACGTTTTATCGGCCTTGGCTTCGAGGAAAGTCCGGAGCAGCAGGACGATGATGGCTAATAAGACGAGCAGTGACGATACGGCAAAGGCCGCCGTAATAGCATCGGCCGACCCTGATTGGTAGAGGGCGTCGATTTCCAGGGGCAGCGTAAAAGTCTCGCCGCGCAGTTTCGACAAGGCGCTGACGGCACCGAATTCGCCCAGCGCCCGGGCCGTGCAGAGGACGATGCCGTAGAGCAGGGCCCATTTGATTTGCGGCAGGGTGATGCGGAAGAAAATCGTCCAGCCGCTGGCTCCCATGAGGGCCGCCGCTTCCTCTTCATCGCGCCCGTTGGTGCTGAGGACGGGGATGATTTCCCGGAAGACGAAGGGAAAGGTGACGAAAATCGTCGCCAAGATGACGCCGGGAACAGCAAAGACGATCTGGATATCCGTCCCCCAGTAGTCGTTGAGGACTTCGATCCACTGGCCGATCCAGCCCATGCGGCCGAAGGTCATGATGAAGGCCAGGCCGGCGATGACCGGCGAGATGGAAAAGGGTATATCGATGAGGGTCGTCAGGAAATGCTTGCCCCGGAAGTCGAATTTGGAAATAGCCCAGGCCGCACCGAGGCCGACGATAGTATTGACGATGACGGCGGCGACCGTGGCGATCAGGGTCAGGCGCAGGGCCGACAGGACGTATGGCGTCGTCAGGGCCTGTACATAGAAGTCCCAGCCTTCGGCCAGCGAGTTGGTGAGGACCGACACGAGGGGGACGATGAGCATGACCACGACGAAGACGACGCTAATCGTGAGCAAGGCGATTTCTGTCTTACTGTGTTTCATAATGGCTCCCCTCCTCTACTGGACGCGCCGGGCCTGATGGACCTGGATCATATTGATAGAAAACAGTGTGACAAAGGCGATGACCAGCATGGCCAGGGCGATGGCCGTGGCGCTGGCGTAATCGACGTAATTGAGCTTCTGCATGATGACGTAAGAAACGACCTGCGTATGATGCTTGGCACTGTTGCCGGAAATGTAGATGACGCTGCCGTATTCGCCGAGGCCCCGGGCAAAAGCCAGGCCGAAGCCCGTCAACAGGGCCGGCCGTAGTTCCGGGAAGATGATGCGCCGGAAAATGGTGAACTGCGACGCGCCGAGCATACTGCCCGCTTCTTCATACGTCGGGTCGAGCTTCTCCAGGACCGGCTGGATCGAGCGGACGACGAACGGGATGCCGACGAAGACCATGGCGATGGTCAGGCCGATCTTGGTATAGGCGATCTGGATGCCATAGCTGGCAAAGAAACTGCCGAAGAAGCCCGTATCGGAATAGAGCTTGGAAAGAGTGATGCCGGCGACAGCCGTCGGCAAGGCAAAGGGCAGTTCGATGACGCCGTTCAGGAGACGTTTCCCGAAGAAATCGTAGCGGACCAGGACCCAGGCCAGGATGAAGCCAAAGACGCAGTTGACCAAAGCCGCCAGGACGGAACAGGAAATGCTGGTGATGAAGGCGTTGCGGATGCCGCTGTTGGTGATGAGCTTGGCATAGTCATTGGCCGTCAGCTGCAGGGAGTGCGCCAGGACCGACGCCAGCGGGATGAGGATGAGCAGGGACAACATGGTAAGGGTCATGCCCATGGACAGGCCGAAGCCGGGAATAATCTGATTGCGCCCGCCGGAACGGGCAAAAAAGTGTTTCATCCGGCTCCCCTCCTATGCATCGCCGTTGACGTCGGCCATGATCTTATCGAACAAGGCGTCGTCGTTGAAAAATTTAACATACGCAGCCTCCCAGCCGCCGAAATCGCTGATCTTGGTCAGCTTGACCTTGAGATCGAAGCGGTCGGCATAACGCCGGAGGATATCCGGATTAGACGGCCGGAAACCGTTCTTGGCGGCCAGTTCCTGGGCCTCATCGGAATAGAGGTAGGCCAGGTATTCATGAGCCGCCTCTTCATGACCCTTGCGCCGGGCCAGGCGGTCGACGACAGCCACGCTGGGCTGGGCCAGGATACTGATGCTGGGCACGACGAGGTCGAACTTATCGGGATATTCGCGCATCGAATAAAGCGCTTCGTTTTCCCAAGCGATAAGGACGTCACCTTGTCCGTTTTCGACAAAGGTCGTCGTCGAGCCGCGGGCGCCGGAATCCATGACCGTCACATTGCGGTACAAGTCGGTCATGAAGGCCCGGGTCTTGATTTCATTTCCCCCGAAATGGTCAAGGCCCCAGCTCCAGGCGGCCAGGAAGTTCCAGCAGGCGCCGCCGCTGCTCTTCGGGTCCGGCGTAATGACGCTCACGCCGGGCTTTACCAGGTCGTCCCAGTCGCGTATCCCTTTCGGGTTCCCCTTGCGGACCAGGAAGACGATGGTCGACGTGTACGGCGCCGAATCGTTGGCGAAATCCCCCTGCCAGCCTTCATGGATGAGGCCGGCCCTTTCGATGAGCGACACATCGTGGGCCAGGGCCAGGGTCACGACATCGGCCTTGCTGCCTTCGATGACCGACCGGGCCTGACTGCCCGATCCGCCATGGGACTGGATGATGCGGATATCCTTGCCTGTCGTCTCACGATAGTGCTGCTGGAATAATTCATTGTATTCTTTATATAACTCACGGGTTGGATCATACGAGACATTGGTCAGGGTCATCGTGCCGCCGCCATCGGCTGTATCGCTGCGCCCGCAGCCAGCCAATGCCCCCGCGGCGGCTAATACCGCTGTGAAAGCCAGTATAGCTATGATATGTTTTTTCTTCATGTTCTTTCCCCCTCTATACCGGCTGTATCTTTATTTCTTTACCCCTCGAATAAAGCCGTCGATAAGTAGCGTTCGCCGCCGTCCGGCAGGAGGACGACGATGGTCTTGCCTTCATTTTCCGGCCGGCTGGCCAGTTCCAGGGCCGCCTGCAGCGACGCACCGGACGAAATGCCGACCAAAAGGCCGTCGGTCTTGGCGACTTCCCTGGCCCGGCCGTAGGCGTCCTCATTGGATACGTCGATCACATCATCTACGAGAGACATATCCAAAACTTTCGGGATGAACCCGGCGCCAATCCCCTGAATGGCGTGCGGGCCCGGCCGGCCGCCGTGCAGGACGGCGGAATCTTTCGGCTCGACGGCGACGATCTGGACGTCCGGCTTATGGCCTTTCAGGCCCTGGGCCGTACCGGTGATGGTGCCGCCTGTGCCGACGGACGAAATGAAGATATCTACCTTGCCGTCCGTGTCGCGCCAGATTTCTTCCGCCGTCGTCTGGCGGTGGATGGCCGGATTGGCCGGATTGTCGAACTGCTGGGGAATGAAGGCATTGCCGTAAGAATCCCTCAATTCTTCGGCTTTGCCGATGCTGCCGCGCATCCCCTCGATGCCCGGTGTCAGCACGATTTCCGCCCCCAGGGCCGACACGATCTTACGCCGTTCCAGGCTCATCGTATCGGGCATGGTCAAGATCAGGTGCAGGCCCTTCACGGCGGCGACCAGGGCCAGGCCGATGCCTGTATTGCCGCTCGTCGGTTCGATGATGACCGTATCTTTGTTGATCTTCCCCTGCCGTATCCCTTCGTCGATCATGGCTGCCGCTACGCGGTCCTTGACGCTGCCCAAGGGGTTCATGTACTCCAGCTTGGCCAGGACGCGGGCCTTGAGGCCGTGCCGAGCCTGCCAATGAGTCAGTTCCAAGAGCGGCGTGTTGCCGATCAGCTCTGTCAAATACGTTGCCACATGCTCCATGTACTCAGCTCCTTTTTGGCAAAAAGAAAAGCGCCGCCTGCTGATGCAGATGGCGCTATAAATAGACGTATGCCCATGACTTCATCTGCCAGGTTATTTCCTGCTGGAATTGGCACCTTACCTACGTAGGTTGCCGCAGCGTCATCGGGCCAGTCCCTCAGCTGCTCTGGATGAATAGGTTTCGTATTGTATTGTCCTTATGAATGGTTGTACAATACGATCATATCATACAACACATGATGGTCAAATTTTTTAAGTACCCCATGATAACATACCTCTTTGATGACTAAAATGAATAGCTTCCTATCGAAAACGTTACCAAGAGTGTACACTTTACAGAGTATATTGTCAAGGGATTTTAAGCAGAAACTTTCATATTTTACAATGTAAACGTTATACCCATGGCTTTGGATAGGAATTTAACTTTATAAATTATATTTTTTATAAGTAAAAAG
>CABQJB010000161.1 GCA_902464195.1 uncultured Megasphaera sp. | reverse complement strand
CATCACGATATTTACTCCATCGAAGACCTGGCCGAGCTCATCTTTGACCTCAAGAATGCCAACCGCAAGGCTACGATTGGCGTCAAACTGACGTCCGGCGCCGGCATCGGCACGATTGCCGCCGGTGTCGTCAAAGCCAAGGCCGACGATATCGTTGTCAGCGGTTACGACGGCGGGACCGGCGCTTCGCCGCGGACGAGCCTGCGCCATGCCGGCCTGCCCTGGGAAATCGGCCTGTCCGAAGTCCAGCAGACGCTGCTCCTCAACCGCCTGCGCGACCGCGTCACCCTGGAAGTCGACGGCAAACTGCTCACAGGCCGCGACGTTGCCATTGCCGCCCTCTTCGGCGCTGAAGTCTTCGGCTTCGGTACGGCACCGCTCCTGGCCATCGGCTGCCATATGCTGCGCGTCTGCCACCTCAACACCTGCCCGTACGGCGTCTGCACGCAGGATGAAAAACTGCGCAAACGCTTCAAGGGCAAACCGGAATATATCATCAACTTCATGCGCTTCGTCGCACAGGACCTGCGGGAAATCATGGCCCGCCTGGGCTTCCATACCATCGACGAAATGGTCGGCCGCTATGACTGCCTGAAACAACGCGATCACTTCGGCAACTGGAAAGCCAAGACGGTCAACTTGAAGAACCTCCTGTACCGTCCGTACACGGATGCGTCGGTCGGCCAGCATTTTACGACGCCCCAGAACCACAAGATCAATACGACCCTGGATATGTCCAAACTGGTCCGCATGTGCCGGCCGGCCCTGGAAGAACAGAAACACATCCGGGCCCGCCTGCGCATCAAGAATACCGACCGCGTCACCGGGACCATCCTGGGCAGTGAAATCACCAAGCGCTACGGCGAAAAAGGCCTGGCCGAAGACACGATCATCTTGTCCTTCGTCGGCTCTGCCGGCCAGAGCTTCGGCGCCTTCATCCCTTGTGGCCTGACGCTGACCCTGGAAGGCGATGCCAACGACTACCTGGGCAAAGGCCTGTCGGGCGGCAAGATCATCGTATCGCCGCCGCGGGAATCGGTATTCCCTGCCGAAGATAACATCATCATCGGCAATGTCGCCTTCTACGGTGCCACCAGCGGCGAAGCCTACATCAACGGCACAGCCGGTGAACGCTTCTGCGTCCGCAACAGCGGCATCAGTGCCGTCGTCGAAGGCGTCGGCAACCACGGCTGCGAATACATGACCGGCGGCCGGGTCCTCATCCTCGGCCAGACAGGGCGCAACTTTGCAGCCGGCATGTCCGGCGGCATCGCCTACGTCTACGACCTGGACCCGAATAAATGCAACACCGACCTGGTCAAGATGGAACCGCTCACCGACGACGACGAAAAAGCGGCCGTCAAAGCCATGCTGGAAAAACACGTCCACTACACGGACAGCAATCTGGGCCACATCCTCTTGGAAAACTGGGACGACACCGTCACTCACCTGACTAAAGTCATCCCTGAAGCCTATGAAGAAATGGTCGCCCTCATCGCCCAGGCAGAAGCCGAAGGCCATACCGACCAAGAAGCACACATGATCGCTTTTGAAAAGAAACACGGAAAGAACGGAAAGAAATAAGAAAAAAGGGGCTGTCGCATTGCGACAGCCCCTTTTTAGTGGTTAGTAGCTAGTGGCTAGGGGTTAGCGGATGGTTTTAAATTTAAAGTCATCTTCTACAAACTATAAACTCCATACTACAAACTATAAAGTGAAAAGGACCTCGCATGATGACAAGCCCCTTTTTCGACGGCGGGCGCCCTACGTGGCGCCCCTACAGGGAATACCGCTTGAAAGCGGTATTCCCTTGCACCCCTTCCTCACCTCGTGTATACTTAGGATAATATGATTGCCCCAGGCAGAGGAGGTCTTAGTATGACAAAAACGCAGCATGGTATCGTGGCTTGTGTCATCGGTGCGACGACGTGGGGGTTCAATGGCGTTGTCAGTCAGTTCCTGCTCTCTCATTATCCTGTCGAGCCGTCCTGGCTGGCGTCGATACGCATGTGCCTGACCGGGTTGTTCCTGACGCTCATGGTACTGCCGACGAAGCGGGCCGAGATACGCCAGATGCTGCATGACCCGGTCAGTCTGCGCCACTTGGTCCTGTTTGCCCTATTCGGCCTCATCTTGAGCCAGTTCTCGTATTTATCGGCCATAAAGAACTCGAACGCCGGCACGGCGACGGTCCTGCAGACCCTGAGTGTCGTCCTCATGTCGCTCTATTTAGCCGTCCGCTTCCATAAACGGCCGACAGGGCGGGAAATCCTGTCGGTCTTCCTGGCCTTTGGCGGCGTCTACCTGGCTGCGACCAACGGCAATCCGTCGACGATGGTCATTTCTCCGTTAGGCCTGACCTGGGGCCTCATCGGCGCCATCGCCTGTGTCACCTATCCTGTCCTGTCCCAGGGGCTGGCCGCTCATTGGGGAGCGGCCGTCGCCAACGGCCTGGGCATGATCATCGGCGGCGTTTTCCTCAGTCTGACCTTGCAGGTCTGGACGGTCTGGCCCGCACTGGACCTGACGGGCTGGCTGGCCGTTGCCTTTATCGTCATCATCGGCACGGCCCTGTCTTTTACGGCTTTTGTCACAGGTATCAGTGAAATCGGGCCGATGAAGGCGACTCTCCTGGGCACGCTGGAACCGGTCGTCGCTTCAGTGACTTCGGCCATCGCCTTGGGTACGACGTTCCATACGGTTGAACTCATCGGCTATGCCTGCATCATCGCTACGGTCTTCATCATCATCTTGCAGAAGAAACCAGCTATTTCGTAATACGTACTTTTCGTGTATAATAAGAGATGAATGAATAATGTTTTTTTCATCTTTTGAGAAAGGTGTGTTACTATGATTATTGATGATGCCGGCGGCCTCGTCTTCCGCCCGCCCAGTGAAGCCCGCAGCTTTATCCTGCGCGTTACTATCGGCTGTTCCCACAATACTTGCCGTTTCTGCGATATGTACAAAGCGTCTAAATTCCGCATCCGTCCCATGGAAGAAATAGAAGGGATCATCGAGCGCGGCGCCTATGCCATGCCCTTCATCCGCCGGATTTTCCTGGCTGATGGCGATGCCCTGGTCCTGCCGACGGACAAACTCGTAGCCATCATGCAGAAATGCTACGAAAAATTCCCCAATCTGAACCGTATCGGTGCCTATGCGACTCCGGCTGACCTGGTCCGCAAGACGCCGGAAGAATTGAAGCGCCTCCGCGAAGCGGGCCTGGCCATCGTCTACATGGGCATTGAAAGCGGAGACGACGAAGTCTTGAAGCTCGTCGATAAAGGGACGACGGCAGCCCTGACTATCGAAGCCGGAAAAAAAGCCCTGGCAGCAGGCATGAAGCTGTCGACGATGATTCTCCTCGGCCTGGGCGGTCAGGAACGGACCAAGGAACATGCCCTGCATACGGCCCAGGTCGTATCGGCCATCAACCCGACTATGCTCAGCGCCTTGTCGCTCATTATTCCCCGCGAAGTACCGCTCTACCAGGATGTCGTCAATGGAACGTTTACCCCCCTGACAGCGCGGGGCTTCCTCCAGGAACTGGACATGATCCTGCGCCATACGGAAATGACCAAGCCCTGCATCTTCCGCAGTAACCACGTTTCCAATCTCCTGCCTGTCGGCGGCACCCTGCCGATGGATAAGGAAAAAATGCTGGCCACTTTGGAACGCTACATCCCGCAAGTCGATGACACGCTGCCGCTCTTAAACGATAACGGCAATTTCTGATTTTTTGCTGGAGGTGTTGCCTCGTGAAAAAACTCTGTCTTTTGCTCTTCTTCTGCATCCTGTCGATTACAACGGTCTTTGCCGACGGCCCGCGCTTCGATAACATGCGCACTGTCGTCATTGCCGATACGACACAGGACAGCTACGCCGCCCGTTTCATGAAAAGCCGGTTGAAACAGCCGTTCCGCATCCCTTACTGGGACCGCATCGAAACGGATACGGCTCTGTCGCCGTCTGACGTCAACATCGACACGATGCGCGCCCTTTCGGCCCAGTATAAAGCCGACGTCGTCCTGGTCCCCGTCGTCCAGACCTGGTACTGGCGGCAGCACATGGCCGGGCTCTGGCGCTATGATGATGACGAAATCATCACGGAATGTCTCTATCACCTGACGGTATACGCCTACGATAAGCGGACCGATACCTTCAAGAGCTACAGCGACAAAGGCCGTGAAATCGAATCGGCATCTATCCTGAACGACCCCAACGAAATCCTGACGGAATCCATGGACCGCATTATGAAAAAGCTGCCCTATAAGCGCATCCCGACGGATATCGAAGACGTCGCAACGGGTGGAACATCCTTGCAGACAAAAACCACCGAAGGCGGGGCTAAAATACTGACCAACACCTTCCCGCAGGCCATTTGAGGTTAGTGGCTCGTGGCTCGTGGCTCGTGGCTCGTTAAAAAAAGGGGTGGCGCCTGTGGGGCAGCCCCCTTTT
>CABQJB010000160.1 GCA_902464195.1 uncultured Megasphaera sp. | reverse complement strand
GTTTTTGTATACCTAGAGTATAACATGACCTTGCAGATTTGCAATAGAAAAGAGCTAAAAATTTGTTAGGCATCTACACTTTTTTTGCAATGACAGAAAGGGAACTGTTACATTTGGGCATAGAAAAAGGGCTTGTCGCATGTGCGACAAGCCCTTTTAAGATGATTCAGGCGGGCCGCCCTTTGGGCGGGCCCTCCGATGCGGGGACGAACCACGAACCACTAATCTCACTCTTCCCCGCTGTCGATGTAGCTGTACAGGGTGTATTTGGAGATGCCGAAGTGTTTGGAGATTTTGTCGCCGGCCTTGGTGATTAGCAGGGCGCCGCGGTCGTTGAGGAATTTGATGGCTTTGATCTTGTCTTCTCGTGTCATGAGGGGGACGGGCTTTCCGACCTGGCGCGTCGATTCTTCGATGAGTTCGTTCAGGAGGTCTGTGACGTTCTGGGGAATCGGGCTGACCTTATCTTCTTTGGACGTGACCGAGATGAGCGGCTTGATGGCATTTTCGACCATCATCAGCTCCGTGATGTCATAGTTGATGGAAAAGATGCCGATGACTTTTTGCTTTTCATCGCGGATGTAGATGGTCGTCGACTTGAGGATGCGGCCGTCTTTGGTCTTGGTCAGGTAACTCGTATGGTCCTGGAGCTTGTCGGGAGCGCTGCGCAGGGCATCGAGGACGGCCATGGATGGACCATCGCCGACTTTGCGGTTGGTGACGTGGCCGTTTTCAATGGCGACGATAGAATTTTCTTTGTAATTATCGCTCAGGTCATGGATGACGATTTCACAGTTCGGGCCGAATTGGTCAGCCAGGCCTTTGGCTAAATGACGTAAAAAATTGAGTACGACATCATTTAACATAGGAGCACCCCTCTCTTATAAAACAATCACTGTATCACAGGCATATTGTCAAAACAGTTTATTAGTTCATCTGCTAAAAATTTTTTAGGTACTGTTAATATATCATATTTTCGCGATAAATCAACGGTTTTAAAGCAAAAAGAGTATGTTGAAAAAACATCTTTCCTGGCGAGCTATAACAAAAAGATAATAAAAAATTTTTAGACTAAAAAAAAATTGACAGGTTAGCCGGAAGAAGGTACTATTAAGATAGATACGGTAATGACAAAAATATCATGAACAAAACGCAAAGACTTGCAACGAATCCTGTTTTATACATATGTTAGAAGGAGGTAATTCATATGTTAATCGTCGGAAATGGCCACGTCGTTACCCGCGACGCGAAGAATCAATATTTTCCTGATGGCGCCGTAGCCATAGATGGTACGACAATCTGCCGCGTCGGCCGGACTGCCGAAATACGCCAGGCATTTCCTGATGCGGCTTTCATCGATGTCCAAGGCGGTGTCATCATGCCGGCTTTCATCAACGTCCATGAACATATTTACAGCGCCATGGCCCGGGGCATGAATATCGACGGCTATGCGCCCAAGGGCTTCCTGGACATCCTCGACGGCCTGTGGTGGAACATCGACCGTCACTTGACCAACGACCTGACCTATCTGAGTGCCATGGAAACGTATGTCGAATGTATCAAGAACGGCGTGACGACGGTCTTCGACCATCACGCCAGCTTTGGCGAAATCAAGGACAGCCTCTTTGCCATCGGTCAGGCGGCCCAGGAACTGGGCGTCCGTTCCTGCCTCTGTTATGAAGTTTCCGACCGCGACGGCAAGGACAAAGCCCGTCAGTCGGTTTTGGAAAATGAAGCCTGGATCCGCCATGCTCAGGCCGACACGACGGACATGATCGCCGGCATGATGGGCATGCATGCCCAGTTCACCATCAGCGATGAAACAATGGCCCTGGCAGCTGAACACAAACCGGACGGCGTAGGCTACCACATCCACGTCGCCGAAGGTATCGAAGACTTGCAGGATTGCCTGAAGAAATACGGCAAACGCATCATCGACCGCCTTTATGACTGGAATATCTTAGGGCCCAAGACCCTGCTCGGCCACTGCATCCACGTCAATCCCCATGAAATGGACCTCATCAAGGCGACGGATACGATGGTCGTCCACAATCCGGAATCGAACATGGGCAATGCCTGTGGCTGCCCGCCGACGATGGACATGGTCCACCGCGGTATCCTGACCGGCTTGGGGACCGATGGCTATACGCACGATATGATTGAGTCCTACAAGGTCGCCAACATCCTGCACAAGCATCATCTCTGCGACGCTACGGCCGCCTGGGCCGAAGTACCGCAGATGCTGTTCTATAATAATGCGGCCATGGCCAACCGCTATTTCAAGAAGCCCTTAGGCGTACTGGCAGAAGGGGCCGCAGCCGACGTCATCGTCATGGATTACATCGCCCCGACGCCGATGAATGAAGAAAACATCAACGGCCATATTTTGTTCGGCATGAGCGGCCATGACGTCGTTACGACCATTGCCAACGGCAAAGTCCTCATGGAAAACCGCCAGCTCACCGGCGTCGATGAAGAAGCCCTGATGGCCAAGATCCGCGAAGGTGCGGCGACCTTGGCCGGACGCATTAATGGATACTTATAAGGAGGAATCTATCATGAGTGATCGCATGACATCCATTCCCTTTGGAAAATTGATGAACTGGGTTTTGGCCGAAGCGCCATCTGGAACAATTTTTGGCGTCCATCATCGCCTACAGGCCGACCCGGACCGGACGTATATTATCTTTGGCAGACCGCTGGAAATGCCTTTTGGCCCGGCTGCCGGTCCCCATACCCAGCTGGCCCAGAATATCGCCGCCGGCTATGCCGCAGGTGCGCGCTTCTTCGAATTGAAGACGGTCCAGAAAATCGACGGCGAAGACCTGCCCGTTCCCAAGCCCTGTATCAAGGCCGATGACGAATGTTACAACGTCGAATGGTCGACGGAACTGACCGTCCCCAAGGCTTTGGAAGAATACATCAAGGCCTGGTTCCTGGTCCACGTCATGGCCGTCGAATATGGCTTAGGGAGTCCGGACGGGATGCAGTTCAATATGTCCGTCGGCTACGACCTGGCAGGGATACAGACGGCAAAAATCGATTCGTTCATCGAAAACCTGAAAGACGCATCCCATACGGCGGCCTTTGCCGACTGTAAAGCCTGGCTCCTGGCTCATCTGGACCGGTTCCAGAAACTCCGCCGCGAAGATGTCGAAGCCATTCCGGCAGAAATCTGCAACTCCGTCACGGTCTCGACCATGCACGGCTGTCCGCCTGATGAAATCGAACGGATCGCCCGTTATTTACTGAAAGAAAAACACCTCAACACCTTCGTCAAGTGCAACCCGACCTTACTGGGCTATGACTTCGTCCGGAAATGCATGGATGATCTGGGCTATGGCCATATGGTCTTCGATGACAGCCATTTCAAGGCTGATTTACAGTACGGTGATGCCGTACCCATGCTCAAGCGCCTGCAGGAAGCGGGTAAAGAAGAAGGCCTGTTGTTCGGCGTCAAACTGACCAATACCTTCCCCGTCGACATTACGCGTCACGAATTGCCGGGGACGGAAATGTATATGTCCGGCAAGCCCCTCTTCTTCCTGTCCATGAATGTAGCCAAGAAACTGAGTGAAGCCTTTGACGGCAGCCTGCGTATTTCTTACAGCGGCGGCGCCGATGCCCACAACATTGACGATATCGTCCAGGCCGGCATCTGGCCGGTCACAGTGGCGACGACGTTGCTCAAGCCCGGCGGCTATGAACGCTTTGCCCAGCTGGCACAGTGTTTTGAAGGCCAGCGTGGACAGGCGTTTACTCGTGTAAACGTGACGGCTCTGGATGCGTTGCTGGCCAAGGCCCAGGGCGATGCCCATTATGCCCGTCTGGATCCGAAGGCCCAGCAGCGCAAGAACGACCAGGCCCTGCCCATGATGGACTGCTTCATGGCACCGTGCAGCCAGACCTGTCCCATCCATCAGGACATTCCGGCCTATATGGACCTCGTTGCAGCCGGGAAATATGACCAGGCCCTGCAGATTATCCTGGAAAAGAACCCTCTGCCCTTTACGACGGGGACCGTCTGCTACCATACCTGCATGAACAGCTGTACGCGTAATTTCTGTGATGACCCTGTCGCCATCCGGTGCAATAAGCTGATAGCTGCTGAAAAAGGCTATGCCAGCGTCATGACGACCTTGCAGGCCACGCCGTCCAATGGGAAAAAGGCAGCTGTCATCGGTGCCGGCCCGGCCGGACTGTCAACGGCTTATTTCCTGGCTCGCGGCGGCCTGGATGTGACCGTCTTCGATAAGAACGACGAACCCGGTGGCCTGGTGCGGACATTCTTGTGTGAAAAGAAAGGCCAGATTTCGCCGGAAGCTATCGATCGGGATGTGGCCCTCATCGAAAAGATGGGTGTCCATCTCGTCATTGGCAAGGCCATCGCCTCGCTCGACGAATTGCAGGGCTATGACGTCATCCTGGCGGCCTGCGGCGTCAAAGGAAAAATCGGTAATACCCTGGCTAGTGC
>CABQJB010000159.1 GCA_902464195.1 uncultured Megasphaera sp. | reverse complement strand
TTTTACATTACATATATATAGTCCTTACATCCCCTTGGTAGGATAAGACTGTATTCAGAATCAGGAACATCTCAGATTCGTTTATTTAAAGGAGAGGATTTTTTATGAAGTGGAAAAAGTTAGTTCTTGTCGCCTTAGCTGCTACCATGGCCATTGGAGCTGCCGGTTGCGGAAGTCAGCAGAAAGCTGATTCCGGGAAAGGCGCTGCTGTTTCCGGAAGCATTACCGGTTCTGGTTCTTCGGCATTGCTGCCGTTGGTCAAAGATGCTGCCGAAAAATTCAAGGCCAACAATAAGGACGTTACAATCACCCTTAATGCCGGCGGTTCTGGCACGGGTCTGAAACAGGTTTCCGATGGTTCTGTCGATATGGGTAACTCCGACGTACCGGCTGAAACGAAATTGGACAAAGCTAAAGCTGAAAAATTGGAAGACCACAAAGTCTGTGTCATGACAGTCGCTACGATCATCAATAAAGATGTCGGTGTCAAGAATTTGACCCGTCAGCAGTTGCAGGACGTATTCACGGCCAAAGTCACTAACTGGAAAGATGTCGGCGGCAAAGATATGCCTATCGTCCTGGTTACCCGCCCGAAGACGTCTGGTACGCGTGCCCTGTTCAAACAGTACGCTATCAACGGTGCTGAAGAAGCGGATAACAAATCCTTGGAAACAGATAACTCCGGTATCCTCATCCAGAGCGTCGCTCAGAATCCGGGTGCTATCGGCTATGTCGCTCTGCCGTATCTGCTCAACAACGATACAGTTGATTCCGTATCCATCGATGGCGTAGCTCCGACACTGGAAAACACCTATAACGGTACCTACAGCGTATGGGGTTATGAACACATCTACACCAGCAAAGAACCGAAAGCTGCCGTCAAAGCCTTCATCGAATACATCACGGGTGCTGATTACGGCAAACGCATCGAAGAACTCGGCTATGGCGTAAGCTCGAAGATGCAGACTAAAGAAGTTCACTAATTTACTGGAGGAACGATATGAATGCAATCGAAACGGTGGTCCAACGGGCTCACCGCAACGAGAAAGCAGCCAAAACGTTCATCACTATTTGCGGCATCGGTATGGCACTGGTGCCGCTTCTCATTGGCGCTTTTCTCTTCATTAAAGGTACAGATACATTTTTCACATTTGGCCACAGCGTGACGGAATTCCTTTTTTCCGGTCAGTGGAAGCCGAGCGATACGGCGGAAGGCGGCGGCCAGGTCGGCGCAGCCATGTTCCTGGCTGGTTCGCTGGTCACCTGTCTCTTGTCGCTGATTATTTCCCTGCCTTTCAGCCTGGCTTCGTCCATCTATATGACGGAAATCGCGACACCCCAGCGGCGCCGTCTCATCCAGCCGGCCATCGAATTGTTCACGGGCATCCCGTCAGTCGTCTATGGCTTCGTCGGCATGACCGTCCTCATTCCGGCATTGCGCCATATTTTCCCCATGCCCTTTGGCTTTTCCGTCCTGGCTGCCGGTATCGTCCTGGCCATCATGATTTTCCCGACCATTACGACTATGGCCGCCGACGCTATGGCGGCCGTGCCCAAATCGTGGCGTGAAGCTTCTTACGGCCTCGGCGCGACGCGCTGGGAAACGATTGCCCACGTCGTACTTCCGGCCGCCAAGAGCGGCATCTTCACCGGCATCATCCTGGGCCTGGCCCGCGCTTTGGGCGAAGCCCTGGCTGTCGCCATGGTCATCGGCCAGATGAAAGTCTTCCCGACGTCCCTGTTCCTGCCAGCCAGCACGCTGACGACGGCTATTTCGGCCGATATGGGCGGCGCCATGGAAGGCGGCGAATACAACGCCGCTCTGTGGACGATGGCCCTGGTCCTGTTCCTGCTGTCGTTCCTGTTCATCTTTGTAATTCACCAGATCAATGCCGCTTCCGAATTAAAAGGAGGACGGAGTTAATATGACAAGTATCGAAACGAAAAAAAAGAAAGATAAAATGATGACGGGCATATTTACCGGCGGTGCCGCCTTTGCTGTCATCCTGCTCATCGCCTTTGTCCTCTACGTCGTCGTCAGCGGCGTCAGCGGCATGACACCGCAGCTCCTGTCCTTCAGTCCGACCGGTCTGGGGAACATGTTCTTCAATACGATTTACCTCGTCGTCCTGGCCCTCGTCGCCAGTACTATCACGGGGATCCCGGCCGGTATCTTCCTGGCCGAATACGCCAAGAAAGGGCGCATCACTCACTGGGTCCGCATGGCCGTCGAAACCCTGGCCTCCCTGCCGTCTATCGTCGTCGGCTTGTTCGGCTACCTGGTCTTCATCGTCATGACCGGTTCTCAATGGAACCTCATGGCCGGCGCTCTGGCCGTATCCATCCTGACCCTGCCTTTGGTTACGTCTGTTACTGAAGATGCCCTGCGCAACTTGCCGCCGAGCTACCGCAACGGCAGCCTGGGCCTGGGTGCCTCTCATTGGCAGACTATCTGGCACGTCCTCTTGCCGGCTTGCTTCCCGCGTATCATGACCGGCCTCATCCTGGCCGCCGGCCGTGGTTTCGGCGAAGCTGCTGCCCTGATGTTCACCGCCGGTATGTCGACAGACATTGACTGGACGAACTGGGATATTACGGCGACATCGTGCCCGCTCAACCCCTTCCGTCCCGGCGAAACCCTGGCCCTCCACATTTGGGCCCTGCGTACGGAAGCCCTTCATGCAGACGCTGCCCAGCAGGCTGCTGCATCGTCGGCCATCCTGATGATCATGGTCCTCGCCTTCAGCCTGGCTGCACGCTATTTCAGCTATCGAATTGACAAGAAAATGGGAGGAAATAAATAATGGCAGAAATGACTACGACGCTGACCGGCTTTGCCGCAGCGACGATTGAAAAGAAACGGGCTGCAGAAGCCGTACAGGAAGGCGCACAGGCGGCTACGGGTACGGCGGAATATACCTTCGATGTCAGCCACATGGACCTCTTCTATAACGAGTTCCAGGCCTTGAAAGACATTAACATGAAAATCAAGAAGAACGAAATCACGGCTCTCATCGGCCCGTCGGGCTGCGGCAAATCGACGTTCCTCAAGACGCTGAACCGCATGAACGACTGGGTTGAAGGCTGCCGGGTCACAGGGAATATCCGCTTTGAAGGCAAGGATATTTTCAAGGAAGTCGACCCCCTGGCACTGCGCTACCGTGTCGGCATGGTCTTCCAGCAGCCGACGCCGTTCCCGAAGAGCATCTATGAAAATATCGCTTATGGTCCGCGTATCCAGGGCATCAAGGATAAGAAGCAGCTCGACGCTATCGTCGAAAAGAGTTTGCGCCAGGCTGCCTGCTGGGATGAAATGAAGGACCGCCTCAATAAGAGTGCCCTCGGCCTCTCCGGCGGCCAGCAGCAGCGTCTCTGCATTGCCCGTACCCTGGCAGCGGATCCGTCGGTCATCCTCATGGACGAACCGACATCGGCTTTGGACCCGATTTCGACGCAGAAAATCGAAGACCTGGCTTTGGAACTGAAGGAAAAATATACGATTGTCATCGTCACGCACAGTATGCAGCAGGCCCGCCGCATTTCCGACAAGACGGCATTTTTCCTCTTAGGCGAACTTATTGAATACAATAACACCCTGGACATGTTCACCAATCCGTCCAATCCCAAGACGGAAGAATACATTACCGGCCGTTTCGGCTAAGAGGAGGAAAGGGACTTATGCTGGAAGTTTACGAAAAATCCGTAGCAGAATTGAAACACGATATGATTAACCTGGGCATGAAGGTCGAACAGGCCGTCGATAATGCCTGGAAAGCGCTGGAAAACAAGGATATCGAATTGTCTCAGCGCATTTACGATGGCGACGATGTCATCGATGATTTGGTCAAGAACTGTATGAAGAAAGACTTGACCATCAGTATGATGCAGGGTCCCGTAGCGGCTGACTATCGGAGCTTGATGGCGACGTTGAAAATCCTCTCCGACTTAGAACGGATTGCCGATCACTGCGCCGACATCAGCCACTACGTCATCCATTTGGAACAGACCCATCACAACGTACCCTTGCCGCAGGGCATTAAAGAAATGTACGGCGTCATGGCCTCCATGGTCAGCGATGTCATCGACTTTTACAAAGAACGGGGCACGTCGTCCCAGGCCAGCCTCATGCGCGATAAAGACGATATCGTCGACCAGGCTTTCAACAACCTCATGGAAACCATAGCTGCCGAAATGGCGGCTCATCCGGAAAACTCCAAGGATTACATCGACCTGGTCCTGGTCATCAAATACATCGAACGCATGGCCGACCACGCCAATAATATCGCTGAATGGCTCATCTACCGCGATACCAACGAAATCCGTATTTAGTGGTCCGTGACTCGTCGGGGCCGCTGCATGATGGTTTATGCTATCATGCGGCGGCCCTTTTTGGCTTTATATTTTGTAGTGCGGAGTTTGTAGTTTGCAGAGAAAACCTTTAAATTTAAAGCCATTCGCTAACCACTAGCCACTAACCACTAGCC
>CABQJB010000158.1 GCA_902464195.1 uncultured Megasphaera sp. | reverse complement strand
AACCTCGCACGTTGGCGTTCATTCAGTTCATTGTTCAGTTTTCAAAGGTCATCGTCGTTACCGCTTGTCGCGGCGACTTGCTTATTTTAACAAACTCACAAGAGCTTGTCAAGGATGTTTTTGAACTTTTTCAAGGTTCAAATCCTATCCTCAAGTGCTAAGACCTTCGTCCTAACAGCTTGTTTAGTATATCACATTATGTCGTTTTGTCAAGAACTAAATTTTAAATCCTGTAAAACTTAAAACTTCATTTCCGAGCATTTCCGAACTCATGCGACATAAAGTATTTTATCATCGAAAAAAAAAGCTGTCAAGCATATTTTGACAGCTTTTTTACATTTCTTCAATGAAATTTTATTTGGCCTTGACCAGCTGTTCGCTGATGCTTTCCAAATCTTTCTGCTTGCTTTCGACGCCGAGGCTCATGACGATGACGGCGACAGCCGCGAAGACCAGGGCAAACATGTAGAAGACACTGCCGAAGCCAAAACTCCGGGCCAACAGGGCCCCTACCATCATAGGCGCAGCCATGCCGCCAAATCGGCCGAAGCCGGCAGCCCAGCCGCTTCCCAGGGCGCGGATGGCCGTCGGATACTGTTCCGGCGTATACGTATAGAGAACGCCCCAGGCGCCGAGGTTGAAGAAGGACATGACCGACCCCCACATCATAAGGGTCGCTGCCGTCGACGCATGGCCAAAGAAGTAGCTGGCGACACCGCTGAACAAGAGGAACGCCGACAGGGTATACTTGCGGCCGATCTTATCGACGAGCCAGGCCGCACAGTAGTAGCCCGGCAGCTGAGCCAGGGTCATGATGAGGACGTATTCAAAGGTCTTGACGACGGTAAACCCCTGCTGGAAGACCAGTGAAGGCAGCCACATGAAGATACCGTAATAGCTGAAATTGATGCCGAACCAGACCAGCCAGAGCATGATTGTCCGCGATATAAAGGGCTTTTTCCATAATTCCCGGAACGAAGCCTTGGCAACGACCGGCACCGTTTCTTTTTCACTGACAAAAGGTGCTACCGGTACGTGCAGCTGCCGTTCCAGAGAGACGACGATCTGCCGGGCTTCACCGACGCGGCCATGAGCCAGCAGGTAACGGACCGATTCAGGCATATGCATGCGGATCAGGCAGACGTAGAGTGCCGGCAGGGCGCCGATGAGGAAAGCCATGCGCCAGCCATAGACGGGAATGAAGAAATAGGCGATGCAGGCGGCTGCAATCCAGCCGAGGCCCCAAAAACTTTCCAAGAGGACGATGAAGCGCCCCCGTACGCGGGACGGTGCATATTCGGAAACGAGCGTCGCCGCTACGGGCAGTTCCCCACCCAGGCCGAAACCAACGAGGAAACGGAAGACGAGCAGCGATTGATAGTTCCAGGCTAAGGCGCATAATGCTGAAGCAAAGCTGTACAATAAGACCGTAATGGTGAAGACTTTCTTGCGGCCTATGCGGTCGGCGATAGTGCCGGACACGACAGCGCCCAGGGCCATGCCGATGAGGCCGATACTGCCGATAAGACCCATCTGCCCCGGTGCCAGGCCCCATTCCTTAGCCAGGACAGGCAGGATAAAGGCGATGAGTCCCGTATCCATCGAGTCGAAGAGCCAGCCCAGGCCTGTGACCAGCAGCAGCTTATAGTGGAAACGGCCTACAGGCAGCGCTTCCAGTCGTTCTAATACCATAACAACAGTTCCTCCTATCTGTACATATGTCATGACAGTTATATTTACATGGCCTTATTGTACCGATATGGAGGGAAAATGTCAATCCTTATATAAGACGCCGAGGCTGCGCAGGGCCTGGCCGATAGCATCGAGTTCTTCTTCTGTCGCCGCTTCGACGAGATGCGTATGGATGCCGCCGCTGATGGTGCTGAGCATTTCCGCATGAGAATCGCGCATGCGCTTGATGTACTGCTGGATGTCCCGGCGGGAATGAAGGTTCAAGGTCCCTTCCAGGTTGCCATAGACATCGTGTTCGATGACGACGTTGTGGACGATGCCGCCATTGTCGACGATGGCATTGAGTTCCGCTTCCATCAGATCACTGCCATGGCAGCAGACGAAGACCCGCGTACAGCCCGGTGCCGCCGGTGTGACCAGCTGATAGCCCCGGGGCGTCGAGATGATGGCGATCCCCTGGGCGCGCAAAATGGCCACGTCGCCGACGATGATCTGCCGGCTGACGTCGCAGGCTTTTGATAAGGCCGTCCCGGTGACGGCCGACGATGATTCCTGAAGAATCTGAAGAATCTTTTCTCTCCGTGCACTACTATCCATAAACAAAGTCCCTCCTAAATATCTTTATAGACCTGCTGTCCCCGCGTGGGAATATCGAACAGCATGGCCAGCCCCCGTCCCCACAGCCAGCCCATGCCGATGCCCGGCGCAAAGCCCAGGACCTCGTTGAACAGCCACGAATGGGTGATAAAGGGCAGGTGGTAGGCCACGGCCTGGAACGAGGCGAAAATCAGGCAGAACAGGAGATTCACCGGTAGTGCCGTCCGGAAGGGCGGACAATGGAGGCGGTGCTTCTGGCGGCAATAGGTCAGTTCCGGCAGGCCCTTCTTGAACCACAGGCCCAGGCCCAGGCCCAGGAAAAAGGCCATGAGGAAACAGAGGGTCGTCAAAAAAGGATATTCCGTATAATAATATAATACAACCGCCGACCAGATGGCAACCAGGACACTGGGGCCGGCGAACCACCACAGGCTGCACGTGCGGCTCTTCCTAAAGTAAATGCCATAGGCTATCATGGCCATAATCATGCAGAGTTGTATCCCTGTCAGGATATCATAGGCGCTCATCACCGTCGACTCCCCCTTTCTGCTCCTCCTTGAACGATGAGATGATGTATGTTCAGTATATATGACAAAGATTAAAAGGAGATTAAAATCCAAAAAAATTTTACAATAAAAAAAGGCATCCCATGAAAATTTTTAATTCATGAGATGCCCTTTATTCATATTCGATTATAAATCAGAGAAATCGAGGGTAGCGAAGAGGTCGTCCAGGGTTTCGGCCCGGCGGATCTGAGTGACGCTGCCATCAGCATGGAGCAGGAGTTCAGCCGAACGGAGTTTGCCGTTGTAGTTGAAGCCCATGGAATGGCCATGTGCCCCTGTATCGTGGATGACCAGGATATCGCCGTCATCGATTTCCGGCAGGCTGCGGTCGATGGCGAATTTATCGCAGTTTTCGCAGAGCGAACCGGCGACGTCATAGACGTGGTCTTTCGGCGCATTTTCTTTGCCCATGACCGTGATGTGATGGTACGAGCCGTACATGCCAGGACGCATGAGGTTAGCCATGCAGGCATCGACGCCGATGTATTCTTTCCAGATGTGTTTATGATGGATAGCTGTCGTGACCAGGTAGCCGTAAGGGCCGGTGATGGCACGGCCACATTCAAAGGAAATGCGGCATTTGCCGAGGCCAGCCGGTTCCATGATTTCTTCAAAGTGTTTCTTGATGCCCGCACTGAGTTCGTCATAGTCGATGAACGATTCTTCCGGACGGTAGGGAAGGCCGATGCCGCCGCCGAAGTCGAGGAATTCGATGTTGATGCCCAGCATGTTCTGTACTTCGACAGCCAGTTCAAACATCATCTTGGCCGTGTTGATCAGGCCGTTGACGTGGAGTTCGTTGGAGACGACCATGGTGTGCAGGCCGAAGTGTTTGACGCCTTTATCTTTGAGGATGCGGAAAGCGTCGATGACCTGTTCGCGGGTCATGCCGTATTTAGCTTCTTCCGGCGTACCGATGATGTCGTTGCCGCCTTTGAGGAGCGGGCCCGGATTGTAGCGGACGCAGATCCATTCCGGCAAGGGGCCGCGTTCTTCCATGAATTCGATCATGGAAATATCGTCGAGGTTGACCAGGGCGCCCAATTCCATAGCCCGTTTGAATTCGGCATAAGGCGTGTCATTGGACGAGAAGACGATGTCGCGGCCTGTGATGCCGACTTTGTCGCACAGTTCCAGTTCTGCCAGGGAACTGCAGTCTGCACCGACGCCTTCTTTCTGCAAGAGGCGCATGATGTACGGGTTCGGCGTAGCCTTGACGGCAAAATATTCTTTGAAGTCATAAGCCCAGTCAAAGGCTTTGATCAATTTACGGACATTATCGACGATAGCTTTTTCGTCGTAGATATGGAACGGTGTCGGGTGTTCGGCAATGATAGAACGGATTTGTTCTTCGTTAAAGGGGACAGTTTTTTTGTTCATCCTAGTTCAGCTCCAGTTTCTTGTAATTGAATTCATTGTTTCTCTACATGGGTTATTATATAATACAAGTAGACAATTTGTGAAATAGATTATTTTAATTTATTTCATTCGATAATCAAATTAAATTCCCTGAAGGAGGTCCGGTCATGGACACAACGACACTCCGGACGTTCATCGCCCTGGCACAAATCAAGAACTTCACCAAAACGGCACAGCAGCTATTAGTCGCACAATCGACGGTGCCCAACCGCATCCGCGAC
>CABQJB010000157.1 GCA_902464195.1 uncultured Megasphaera sp. | reverse complement strand
CGGTTATTTATGTAAAAAATCGTGCATAATTCTTGACAAAATATTAAAATGCATCTATAATGAATAAAAATTCAAGTAATAGTCAGGGCACAGCCCATGCGATATAGGAGTGATGAAGTGTGAAAACGAAAGTATTCATTGATGGTCATGAAGGGACGACGGGCCTTCGGATTCATGAACGGCTCAGTACCCGCCAGGATATCGAACTGGTTCCCATTGCCGACGATGTCCGCAAGGATCCCGACGCCATCCGGGCCTGCATGAAACAGGCCGACATCGCCTTCCTTTGTCTCCCTGACGGTGCCGCAGCCGAAGCCGTAACCCTGGCCGAAGGCTGTGATGTCCGCCTCATCGACACGTCGACCGGGCGGCGGGTAGCACCGGGCTGGACCTATGGTTTCCCCGAATTATCGCCCCAGCAGGCCGCAGCCATTGCCAAGAGCGACCGCGTCGGCAATCCGGGCTGCCACGCCAGCGGCGCCATTTCCATTTTACAGCCCCTGACAGCAGCCGGCATCGTTCCGGCCGATTATCCGGTGACGGCCTTTTCCCTGACCGGGTACAGCGGCGGCGGCAAGAAGATGATTGCCCAGTACGAAGGCGACAAAGGGCAGGATTTATATGCACCGCGCCAGTACGGCCTGGTACAGCAGCACAAGCACCTGCCGGAAATCGTCACTATCTGCCATTTGACGCAGGAACCGGTCTTTACGCCTATCGTCGACGACTACTACAGCGGCATGGAAGTCATGATTCCTTTCTTCAGCCACTTGCTGGCGAAAAAGGTGACGGCTCACGACGTCTGGCAGGTTTTGGCAGACCATTACGACGGCTGCCCCTTCGTCCACGTCCTTCCTTTTGGCGAAGACAAGGGCGGCTTCATCGCAGCCAATGATATGAGTGGCTACGACGATATGGAAATCCTGGTCACCGGCAATGACCAGCGCATCATGGTCACGTCCTTGTTCGACAACCTGGGCAAAGGCGCTTCCGGTGCGGCTATCCAGAATATGAACCTCATGATGGGCATTGATCCCACGACGGGGCTGAATTTAAAGTATTAGATGAAAGGTGGAGTCAGTATGAGTCAGGTTTATGATAGCCTCAGCGTACCGCAAGGATTTCAGGCTGCCGGTACGTACAGTGGATTATGCAGCAGCCGTGTGAAATTGGATGTCGCTATGATCGTAAGCCGACGCGACTGCTCCATCGTTACCGCCACGAGTCAGGGCCTGATGACTCAGTCCGGCAAGGTACTGCTCCTGCACAATGGCACGGCTCTTCCCGATGGGCCGCGGGGTCATGAGATTTCTCAGGAAGTCTGCCAGGCTGCCGGGAAATGCATGGATGAAGCGCCGGACGATATCGCCCTGGTCGCCAGTGGGGCCAAAGGCCAGTATTTCCGCCCGTCCCTGCTCATCCACAGCCTCAAGACGCTGACGGCGGGATTGGGGACCGACAGCCAGCCGCTGGAAGCGGTCCTGGATAACGCCGGCGATGTCACGGCCTATCAGGTAGCCTTGTCCAGTGGGACGCCCGGCTGTTCCCTGAGCGGTGTCGCTGCCGACGGCACGGCCGACAGCAACGGCTTATGTGTCATCATGACCGATGCCCAGGCCGGCAGTGCTGTCATCGAAGGCGCCCTGGCTCAGGCCAAGGCGGCTATCGACACGGAAAACTTTACGTTCATCGTCATGGCCAACGGCATGGCCGGCAGCAGCCCGTGCAGTCAGGAGGCACTGGCTGATGGACTGGAACAGTTATTGAAAAAATTAGGCTTTCAAAATTCCTTGAAGGCCTGCAGTTAATGGGGGAATCTATTGCAATGTTTAAACGAATCGAACTCGTCTCGGAAGATGTCAAATCCGTAACCAATGCCCAGAAGGCGCAGATCTTGATGAACGCCCTGCCGTACATCAAGAAATACAGCGGCAAAATCGTCGTCGTCAAATACGGCGGCAATGCCATGATCAACGAAGACCTGAGAAAATCAGTCATGGGCGATATCGTCCTCTTGAACCTCATCGGCGTCAAAGTCGTTCTCGTCCACGGCGGCGGCCCGCACATCAAAGAGACGCTCAATAAATTGGGCATGGAATCGAAATTCCTCAACGGCCTGCGCGTCACCGATGCAGAAACGATGAAAGTCGTCCAGATGGTCCTGGCCGGTCAGGTCAACAAGGACCTGGTCAACCTCATCGGGACTATCGGCGGCAAAGCCATCGGCCTCTGCGGCATCGACGACCAGATGATCAAAGTCCAGAAACAGAGTGATGAACTGGGCTACGTCGGCCGCATTACCGATGTCGACGTTTCCATCATCAAAGACAACCTGGACAAGGGCTATATCCCGGTCATTTCGACGATCGGGACCGATACCAATGGCCAGGCCTATAACATCAACGCCGACACGGCAGCGGCCAAGATTGCCGGTGCTCTCAATGCAGAATGTATGCTGTCCATGACCAATATCGACGGCGTCCTCAAAGACAAGGACGATCCCGATTCATTGCTCACGGAAATCACCCTCGACCAGGCGCGGCAGCTGGAAAACGACGGCATCATCGCCGGCGGCATGATTCCCAAAGTCCAGTGTTGCACCGATGCCATCAAGGCTGGCGTCAAGCGCGTGTTCATCATCAATGGCACGGTTCCCCATGCCATCCTCATCGAAATGCTCACCGAAGAAGGTCTGGGCACCATGTTCGTAGGACACTATTCGATAGGTAAATAGTCTTAGTAAAGACTATTTACGCCGTTCGCAGTTGGCCGTTCGCCGTTCGCAGAAAAAAATTAGAAGGGCAGCCTGCGACCTGCGGAGCCGTAGGCTCCCAGCATAATTATAAGAAAGAAGGAATCCCCTCATGGCAGAAGATTATAAAACCCTTGATAAAGAATATATCGTCAATGTATACAACCGGGTCGGTGCCGTATTGGACCACGGCAAAGGCGCGATTTTATATGATGTGGACGGCAAGAAATACATCGACCTCAGCGCCGGCATTGCCGTCAACATCTTCGGCGTCTGTGACGACGTGTGGATCAAAGCCGTCGAAGCGCAGCTCCATAAATTGAGCCATATTTCCAACGTCTTCTTTACGGAACCTCAGACCGTCCTGGCTGAAAAACTCTGCCAGAAAACGGGCATGAAGAAGGTCTTCTTCTCGAACTCCGGTGCCGAAGCCAACGAATGTGCCATCAAGACGGCCCGCAAATATTCGCACGATAAATACGGCGACGGCCGCTATACCATCGTTACCTTGAAGAACAGCTTCCACGGCCGGACCATTGCCACCTTGACGGCGTGCGGCCAGGACTCGCTCCATGAAGATTTCGGCCCCTTCGTCGACGGCTTCGTCTATGCCGAACCCGATGATTTTGCCGATATGAAGAAGCTCTGCGAAGAAAATAACGTCTGCGCCATCATGCTGGAACTGGTCCAGGGCGAAGGCGGCGTCCATCCCCTCGACAAGGAATACGTCCAGCAGGTCGCTGCATATGCGCATGCCCATGACATCCTGATCATCATCGATGAAGTCCAGACCGGTAATGGCCGGACGGGCTATCTCTATTCCTACATGGGCTACGGTATCCAGCCCGATATCGTCACGACAGCTAAAGCCATCGGCGGCGGCCTGCCCTTGGGTGCCACGATGTTCGCCGATTCGACACAGCATACCCTGACCAACCATACCCATGGTTCGACTTTCGGCGGCAACCCGATTTGCACGGCCGGCGGCATCTCCATCATCGACCGCCTCGACGACGCCCTCATGGAAGAAGTCCGGGAAAAAGGGAAATACATCAAAGAAGAACTGGAACAGTGCCAACACGTCGACCACGTATCCGGCATGGGCCTCATGATCGGCGTCACCCTCAAGAATAAAGCCCTCATGGACGTCGTAGAAGGCTGCGTCGATAACGGCGTCCTCGTCCTCACGGCCAATGGCCTCCTGCGCCTCCTGCCGCCGCTCAACATCCCCTGGGATGAATTGAAAGAAGCCATCAGCATCGTCAAAAAAGTCATCGATAAATAGAATATAGTTTGCAGTGAAAAAGGGGCTGTCGCATGTGCGACAGCCCCTTTAAGCAGCTAGCAGTTAGCAGTTCGCAAAAAATACACGGCCCATGGCCTTGTGCGTAGGGGCCGCCTGAGTAAGGCGGCCCGCTGCGATATTTGACCACAGCCCATTCGGTTTTGATGGTATGTTTTTTGATTACGAATAACACGCCACGGCCTTTCCTTGGACTCAGATGCGGCGTTCCGCCGCGACAGACCCATGATTGTATTACGACCATGCGCCGTCCGTCATAAATTCCGGATATGCACAGGATTCACGCGGGCCGCCCGTTGGGACGGCCCCTACGGTATCGCAGCCAGGCGATGAAAAAAGAGCGTGGTCCGCAGGCCACAAAAAATACACGGCCCATGGCCATGTGCGTAGGGGCCGCCTGGGTAAGGCGGCCCGCTGCGATATTTGACCACAGCCCATTCGGTTTTGATGGTATGT
>CABQJB010000156.1 GCA_902464195.1 uncultured Megasphaera sp. | reverse complement strand
CTGTCAGCTGACAGCCGTTCGTAGGGGCCGTCCTGTTAAGGCGGCCCGTTGCATTTGTATGATTCGCCTAGCACCCTAACAGGGAAATCGTACATATGCCGGTGCGGGCGCCCCACGTGGCGCCTACAAAAAAAGGACTTGTCGCAAAGCGACAAGTCCTTTTTTATTATTCAGCCGTATACGGCAAGAGTGCGATTGCACGTGCGCGTTTGATGGCAACAGTCAGTTTACGCTGATGTTTAGCGCAAACGCCGGAAATGCGGCGCGGCAAGATTTTACCGCGTTCTGTTGTGAAACGGCGAAGTTTTGCAACGTCTTTGTAATCGATCTGTTCAGCATGATCTACGCAGAAGCTGCATACTTTTCTTCTCGGTTTTCTCGAGCGATCTCTTCTCATGTATAGTTTCCTCCTTCAAGAATTAGAAGGGGTGTGTCTGACCTTTTAGAATGGGATTTCTTCGTCTGTGCTGGAACCCATGCTGTCAAAGCCGGTTCCCGGTGCAGCCGGTTTCGGCTGCGGTGCACTAGCATGCGGTGCCGGAGCAGCCTGCTGGTGTTCTGATCCCATTGTCTGGGCAACGAAGTCGCATACAACTTCCGTGCGATAGCGTTTCTGGCCATCCTGCGTTTCGTAAGAACGAACGGAGATACGGCCCTGGACGAATACACGGCTGCCTTTGGACAAGTTATTGCCACAGTTTTCCGCCAAATTACCCCAAGCAACACAAGGAATAAAATCAGTTAATTCCCGCGGTTCTGAACTGCCGGCCGGAATATACGACCGCGTGCAGGCAACGGTAAACATAGCGACTGCCCGGCCGGTCTTCGTAAAACGGATTTCCGGGTCACGAGCTAAATTCCCTAATAATTGGACTGAGTTCATACCTTTGCGCCTCCGGTTATTCGTCGATCTTGACGATCAAGTGTTTCAGAATAGTATCGTGGATCTTGATGACACGGTCGATTTCTTTGATGACGTCAGGTTCGCCTTCAAAGTTAATCAAAACGTAGTAGCCATCAGCCTGTTTTTTAACAGGGTATGCGAGATGACGTTTACCCCAGCGATCTACCTTTTCGATGGTGCAGCCGTTCTTGGTGAGAAGGTTGGATACCAATTCAACGATCGGATCTACTTCTGCTTCTTCGAGCGGTTTTGCAATAAACATGACTTCGTACTTGTTCACGAAATCACCTCCTCTTTTGGACATATGACCCTTCCCGCAGAAGGGTTAGGAGCTTGACACAGTTCAAGCTTGTTAATTATATCATAGGTGATGGGGAAATGCAAGAAAAAGCTGCCATTCGGCAGCTTTTTTCTTGTGAACCACTAATTTTATTTGAAATATTCGACGCCCGATTTGAAGAGCGGCTGGAGTTTGTTGCCAGCGATGTTCTGGAAGACGTCTTCGGCGCTGAAGCGTTCGGTGTGCGCCATCTTGCCCAGGACGCGGCCATCGGGGCTGGTAATGCCTTCGACTGCCAGGACTGACTGGTTCGGGTTGTATTCGCTGTCATAAGTAGCTTTGCCGGAAAGGTCGACGTACTGTGTGGCAATCTGACCTTTGGCAGCCAGTTCACGAATCTGTTCCGGTGTGGCAACGAAACGGCCTTCGCCGTGGGAGATGGCGACAGTATGGACGTCACCGGCTTTGCAGCTGCTGAACCACGGGCTCATGACGGAAACGACCTTAGTTTCGACCATGCGCGACAGATGGCGGCCAATGGTGTTGTACGTCAGCGTCGGGCTGTCCGCTTTCAACGGCTGGACATGGCCGTAAGGCAGAAGGCCGAGCTTGATCAGGGCCTGGAAGCCGTTGCAGATGCCGAGAGCCAAGCCATCGCGCTGATAGAGCAGGTTTTCCAGAGCTTCCGACAGGACGGGGTTGCGGAACAAGGTAGCAATGAATTTGCCCGAACCTTCCGGTTCGTCACCGGCACTGAAGCCGCCAGGGAACATGATAATCTGGGCTTTGGCAATGCGTTTGGCCATTTCATCGATAGATTCTGCCAGATCCTGCGGCGTGTTGTTGCGCAGTACCATGACATCTGTCGTAGCGCCAGCCCGTTCAAAGGCAGCGGCCGAGTCGTATTCGCAGTTCGTGCCCGGGAAGACCGGGATGAAGACCCGCGGTGTACCAAAGGCTTCGCTGCGGCGCGGCCCATACGTCGTGAACAGCGGCAGTTCGGCGTCGCCTGTGCCGCTTTCGCTCTTGATGGGGAAGATGTGGCTCAGCGGCTTTTCCCAGGCATCCTGGAGGTCTTTCAGGGAAATCGTCACGCCATCGACGGTTACATTGGCAGCAGCCGTCGTCTTGCCGACGAGGGAAACGTGAGCCCGTTTGCCCCATTCAGCAGCCGTAGCGGCATCGGTTTCGACGAGGATCGAACCATAACGGAGGTTGAACAGTTCCTGTGCAGCAAAGGAGGCATCAACGGCGAAGCCAATGCCATTGCCAAAGGCCATCTGGGCGACGGCAGCGGCGATACCGCCCTGACCGACAGCATGCATGGCTTTGATTTTACCATCGAGGACAGCCTGATGGAGGAAATCGCAGTGAGCTTTGAAAGTATCGAAGTCCGGCATTTCTTCACCGTCACGGGGCAGGTCGAAGAGGAGGACAGCGTCGTCAGCGGCTTTGAATTCCGGCGAAATGATATGATTGGTGTGTTCCGGTGCAATGGCAAAGGAAACGAGCGTCGGCGGAACAGTGAGGTTTTCAAAGGTACCGCTCATGCTGTCTTTCCCGCCGATAGCAGCCACTTCCATGACCTGCTGGGCTACGAAAGCACCGAGGAGGGCACTGACCGGCTGGCCCCAGGCCTTTTCATTCGTACCCAGGCTCTGGAAGAATTCCTGCATGGTCAGGTAAACTTTCTTACGGTCGCCGCCGAGGGCAACGAGTTTGGCGATAGACTGGATGACGGCGTAGAGGGCACCGTGGAAGGGGCTCCAAATAGCCAGGTCCGGATCATAGCCATGAGTAAAGATGCTGGCCGTCGTCGTATTACCGTGTTCGACCGGGATTTTGGCGACCATGCCTTCAACCGGCGTCTTCTGGTATTTGCCGCCAAAGGGCATGAGGACCGTGCGGGCGCCGATGGTGCTGTCAAAGCGTTCGGCCAACCCCTGTTCCGATGCAATATTCAGGGTACCCATGGTATCGAGCCAGGTCTTGGCGACGTCTTTGACTTCCGGAGCCTTGAAGAAATCTTTGTCTTCCGGAGCGACGACGACGGCTTTGCGATGCTGGGTGACGCCGTTGGTATCGAGGAAGGCGCGGGTAATATTGACGACGTTCTGGTCGCGCCAGTGCATGACCAGGCGTTTCGTATCAGTAGCAACGGCGACGATCGTGGCTTCCAGATTTTCTTCAGCAGCATATTTCATGAATTCATCGACATGTTCCGGAGCGACGACGACAGCCATACGTTCCTGAGATTCAGAAATGGCCAGTTCCGTGCCGTCCAGGCCTTCGTATTTCTTCGGGACTTTGTCGAGGTTGATGTCCAGGCCGCCCGTCAATTCACCGATAGCAACGGAGACACCGCCGGCACCGAAGTCGTTGCAGCGTTTGATGAGGACCGTGACTTCATGGCGGCGGAAGAGGCGCTGGATTTTGCGTTCCGTCAGAGCATTGCCCTTCTGGACTTCAGCACCGCACGTTTCCAGGGATTCGACAGTATGTTTCTTGGACGAGCCTGTAGCACCGCCGCAGCCGTCGCGGCCGGTCTTGCCGCCGAGGAGGATGATGATGTCGCCAGGAAGCGGTTCTTCGCGAACGACGTTATTGCGCGGAGCTGCACCGAGGACGGCACCGATTTCCATACGCTTGGCAATGAAGCCGGGGTTGTAATATTCTTTGACTTCGCCCGTGGCCAGGCCGATCTGGTTGCCATAAGAGCTGTAGCCTTTGGCAGCGCCTGTCGTCAGTTTACGCTGGGGCAGTTTGCCGACGAGCGTATCTTTGACCGACTGGCGCGGGTCGCCGGCACCGGTGACCCGCATGGCCTGATAAACATAGGAGCGGCCGCTCAAGGGGTCGCGGATACAGCCGCCCAGGCAGGTAGCTGCGCCGCCGAACGGTTCGATTTCCGTCGGGTGGTTATGGGTTTCATTCTTGAAGAGGAGGAGCCATTCTTCTTCGACGCCATCGACATCAACAGGGATGATAATCGTGCAGGCGTTGATTTCTTCCGATTCGTCGAGGTTATCGAGTTTACCGGCAGCTTTCAATTCTTTGACGGCAATGGTCGCCATATCCATGAGGGTCTGTGGTTTCTTACGGTTCAAGTTTTCCCGCGTCGTCTTATACGATTCATAAGCGCGCTGGATGGGCGCCGTAAACGTCCCTTTTTCAAAAGAAACATCCGTGAGTTCGGTCATGAACGTCGTATGACGGCAGTGGTCCGACCAATAGGTGTCGATGACACGGATTTCCGTCACTGTCGGATTGCGTTTTTCTTCGTCCCGGAAGTAGGTCTGGACAAACTTCAAATCATCGAAGCTCATAGCCAGGCC
>CABQJB010000155.1 GCA_902464195.1 uncultured Megasphaera sp. | reverse complement strand
CGCTGTTCTCGTTGAAGCAGGAAGCTCCCGCCTCTATAGGCGGGAGTACGTTCACTCTATATCTTTGATAAGTTCTTCAAAGGTATCGAGGACCTCTTCGATGGTCTTATTGTTAGGCACGCGGTAATCAGCCGCATTGCGGTAGAGGGCAATGCGTTCGTCATAGAGGTCGTAGACTTTCTGTTTTCCGTCTTTCAGCAGGGGCCGCGTCGATACGTCGACGTCGCTGACGATATCGTCGGGCGAGCGGTCGAGGAAGAAGACCGTACCGGTTTTCTTGAAGATGTCCATGTTTTCCGAGCGTTTGACGACGCCGCCGCCACAGGCGACGACGATGCCCGATTTTTCTGCCAGGGACTGGCTGGCCCGGACTTCAGCATCGCGGAAGCAGTCTTCACTGACGGCGAAGAGTTCCGGGATGGTCTTGCCTTCCTGTTCGACGATGACGTCGTCGGCGTCGTAGAAGTCACGGCCCAGGCGCTGTGCCAGGGCTTTGCCGAAGGTTGTCTTGCCGCTGCCGGGCATACCGATGATGATGATGTTCTGTTTATTATTCATAGTAATGTTCCATCTCCTTAGCGATTTGTTCGATGACCGAGAACGGGATGTCCCGGCCCATCCAGATTTCTTCTGAGCCAATGGCCTGAGCGACGAGCATATACATGCCGTTCAGGGTCTTGGCACCATGACGGCGGGCTGCCTGTAAAATCTGCGTATCTTTCGGGTTGTAGACGATGTCGACGACAGCCGGGAAAGCAGCGATGATCCGTTCCGATACGGGGCAGCCGTCAATGTCTGGGAACATGCCGACTGGCGTACAGTTGACCAGGACGTCGCCGCCTTTGGAAAGTTCAAAATCCTGGTAGTCGATGGTATCGGCACCGACGGTCCGGGTAAAGGCGTCGAATTCCGTCTTCGAGTGAGGATGACGGGATACGACGGTAATCGACTTGGCACCGCTATCGGACAGGTACTGGATGATGGCGCGGGCACCGCCGCCGGAACCGAGGACGACGCAGTCCTTTTCTTTGACGCCGATTCCAGCATGGTCCAGAGAGCGGCCAAATCCGCCGTAATCCGTATTGTAGCCGAAGGTCCCATGGTCGGTGAAGTGAATCGTATTGACGGCGCCGATGATACGGGCTTCGCGGGAAATATCCGTCAAGTACGGCATGACGTCGAGTTTATAAGGGATGGTGACATTCGCTCCCGTATACCCTTCGTCGCGTAGGCGCTGAAGTTCATTGGGGATATCGTTGCGGTCCATTTCCAGGACGCCGTACTGATGCTGCCCCTCGACCTGTAAGATTCTGAATAGTTTTTCGTGGATTGCCGGGGAAGCCGTATGGCCTAACTTAGCCCCGATGACGCCTAATTTCATCTACATTCCCTCCTTGATCGGATACGTAATTCCCTAAGATTTTAAAATAATTGCAGTGTTCTGCCAGATTATGCAGAACCCGGGCTGTCGCCGGATTGCGCAGGTTGCCCATGACATCGATGTGGAAGAAATATTCAAAGGGCCGCCCTTTCAGGGGTCGCGATTCCAGATGAGTCATGTTCATGCCGTTATAGAAGAAGTAGCCCAGGACGTGGTACAAGGCGCCTGGCCGGTGCTGTGTCGTCAGGACCAGTGTGATCTTGTCGGCGTCGGGAGACTGTTCCATATCGGCGGCGATGATGAAGAACCGCGTATAATTCATGGTATTGTCATTAATGTGTTCCACCAGGACATCGAGGCCATACATATCAGCTGCCGTCTTGTTGGCAATGGCCGCGATATGGGGGTCCCCCATTTTTTGAACCTGTTCGGCACTCTGGGAAGTGCTGAAATAGGGGTGGAGCTGCCATTCACCGTGGTGTTTGAGATAACTCCGGCACTGGTTCAGGCCTTGCGGATGGGAATAGACTTCGCGGATGTCTTCGAGTTTCGTTCCTGGCAAAGTCAGCAGGCAATGTTCAACTTTGACGTATTTTTCGCCGACGACACAGCAGTCGTAGCGGTGGATGAGGTCGTATACGTCGGTGATGCCGCCAGTCGATGAATTCTCGATGGGCAGGACGCCGTAACGGGCCTGACGGGTAGCGACGGCCTGGACGACGTCTTCAAAGTGAGAGCCATAAGCAGGCGAAATATTCTTGCCGGCAAAATAGGACTTCATGGCTTCATACGTATACGAGCCGGGCTGGCCAAAACAGGCGATGTTCAATGGCATATCTTCAGACGCATCCATTACCAGCACCGCCCTTTCTCTGACAGGCAGACATCGAGGATGGCCCAGGCAGCAGCCGCTTCGACGACGGGAATGGCGCGCTGGACGATGCAGGGATCATGGCGCCCCTTGATGACGAGGTCGCAGTTTTCCTGCGTGTCTGTGTCGATGGTTTCCTGCTTTTGACTGATCGACGCCGTCGGCTTGACGGCCAGGCGGAAGACGACGGGCATGCCGTTGGTGATACCGCCGTTGATGCCGCCGTTATGGTTGGTCCGGGTCTTGACGACATCACCGTCGTAATAAAAGGCGTCGTTGGCCTGGGAGCCGCGGAGCTCTGCCAGAGCGAAGCCGTCGCCGAATTCGATGCCCTTGACAGCCGGTACGGAGAACATCATATGGCTAAGCTGGCTTTCGACGGAATCGAAAAACGGGTCGCCGATGCCGGCAGGAAGGCCTGTCACCATACATTCGATGACGCCGCCGACGGAATCGAGGTCATCCTTGGCAGCCAGGATTTTTTCTTCCATCGGGCCTGCCTGGGCTTTGTCGATGACGGGCAGTGTTTCTTTTTTCAGAGCCTGCAAGGTTTCTGCTGTTTCCCCGGTAGCATGAAAAGGCTTATCGGCGATGCCTGCCAGGCGCAGGATATGGGAGCCGATGGTGATGCCGTGGCGGGCCAGTATCTGCGAAGCGACGGCACCGGCAAAGACCAAAGGAGCCGTCAGGCGGCCGGAGAAGTGGCCGCCGCCGCGGTAGTCATTGAAACCGCCATAGCGTATCTTGCCGGAGTAATCGGCATGGCCAGGCCGCATGAGGTGGCGCAGCTGGTCGTAATCACGGGAATGCTGGTCGCTGTTGCGGATGATGGCACACAACGGTGTCCCTGTCGTATAGCCGTTGAAAAAGCCGCTTTGGATTTCAAAAGCATCTTTTTCAGAGCGGGCCGTAGACATTTTATTCTTCCCCGGCGCACGGCGGGCCATTTCGGCCCGGACGGCATCCCAGTCGATGGCTTCACCCGACGGCAGGCCGTCAAGAACGGCGCCGATAGAAAGGCCGTGGGATTCGCCGAAAATCGTAAGGCCGATTGTCTTGCCAAAGGTATTCATCTTACTCCCCCTCCTTTTGGATGATGCCGCCTAAGGTCTGGAAATCCTGCCAGAATTCCGGATACGATTTGCGGACACATTCGGCCCCTTCGATGCGCAGCGGCTGGCTGCAGCGCTGAGATGCAACGGCCAGGGCCATGGCGATGCGATGGTCATTCCAGCCGCTGACCGTACCGCCTGTAAAGCTGCCGACACCATGGATGATGAGGCCTTCTGCTTCTTCTTCGACGTCGCCGCCGATTTTGTTGAGTTCCGTGGCCATGGCATGCAGGCGGTCGCATTCTTTCAGCCGTACCCGGCCGGCATGGATGATACGGGTAATGCCTTTGGCACAGGAAGCCAGGACGGTCAGGACCGGGACCAGGTCCGGGCAGTCTTCGACGTCGATGACCCGGCCGACCAGGTCTGACGGGCAGGCCGTCAACTCCGTCTTGCCTTCGACCTGACCGCCCATGTCGCGGATGAGGGAGACGATGACTTCATCGCCCTGAGATGACTTCGATCGAAGGCCCGTGCAGCAGATAGCCCGGCCCAGGCTGCCGGCAGAGAGCCAGAAAGCGGCCTGGGAATAATCACCTTCGACGACGTAGGTTCCCGGCCGATAGTGCTGGTTGCCGGGAATCCGGTAGGAACCGTCCCATTCTTTGTCGATGATAATGCCGTGCTGGCGCAGGCAGTCGATGGTCATGTCGACGTAGCTGGCCGATTCCAGCGGCGTCGTACTACGCAGGACCGAGTCGCCGTCGAGAAGTGGCAAGGTCATGAGCAGGCCCGTGAAGAACTGGGAACTGACGTCGCCGGCCAGGGCATACGTCCCGGGCTGCAAGGTCCCGGATACAGTCAGGGGCAGGGCGCTTTCCGTCGTTTCATAAGCAATGCCCTTTTCATCGAAGAGTTCATAATACGGCGTCAGCGGCCGTTTGGCAAGGCGGCCCTTGCCGGAAAAGGTGACCTTATTGCCGCTGAGGATGGCAACGGGAATGAGGAAGCGCAAGGTCGAGCCTGATTCATTGGCATCAACGGCCAGCGGCTGTCCCTGAGGCTTCAAGCCACCTTTGACGCGATAGGCCGCCCGTCCGGGATGAGGCGATACGACCGGCGTGATGTCAGCCCCCAGGGCCCGCAGGATATCACATGTCGCTTCGATGTCCTGGGATAAGGAAATATTGTCGACCAGGCTTTCCCCTTCGGCCAGGGCCGCGCAGATGAGGTCGCGGTGGCCGATACTTTTGGAAGAGGGCGCTTCTACTGTCCCCTGCACATT
>CABQJB010000154.1 GCA_902464195.1 uncultured Megasphaera sp. | reverse complement strand
TCTATATCGTCATTTTACACAAGAAAATCAGAAAATTAGAAACGAATTACACCTTTTTTATGCAAGACGAAACGGGATCCAGCGTCGAAGCGAAGCTGCGTGACGATGTCGATAAGCTGCATAACCTGCAGGGGACGCTCGACATGATCCACCAGACGCAGAAAGATATCATGGCTGTTCAGAATCACTGTTTCCGTAAAATCGGGTTCGTTAAATATAATGCCTTTGACAATATCGGCAACAATCTGAGCTTTGCCTTTACCGTCCTCGACGGGAAGAATGACGGCTTCTGTCTTTCCAGTGTCTATGGGCGCAATGAATCGCGTATTTTTGCCAAACCGATCGTAGAAGGCAAGTGTCTCTATGGCATGAGTGAAGAGGAAAGGGAAAGCCTGGACAACGCATTGAATTACAGCGGTGACATGCAGGCTGTTCAGAAGGATCTGGAAGAATAACAAAGAGGGGAAAAGCGTGAAGATCCACATCAAGATATATCCATGGATGCGCAACCTGCAATCATGGTGCCAACGCATAAAGGCCTGGGAAACACCGGCATGGTGGCCGTCATTCCTGAAAACGGACCGGACGGAGCCATTAGTCGTGACACCGGCGCAATATAAGAAACTCGTCCGCGGCTGTGCTGTCGCAGTGGTCGTCATTGTAATCGCTGCAGGCATCGGCATTTACGAGTTCGTTTCGCTTCAGCAGGCCAAGGCCCAGGAAGCGCTGCATGAACAGCAGCTGGAATTGATGCGTGAAAAGACGACATCGCTCCAGGAAAAGATGGATAAAATGGATTCCCTGGATCAGGAGCTGCGGCAAATGGTCAAGGGGTCGGGGGCTGGTGACAGCCCAAAAGGTGACGGTGGCGTAGCAGGGGGACAAAAGAAATCTCCGGACCTTTCTCATGCCAGCTACAATGACCTGTTATTGGCCACCTCCCGCTTGGAAACCCGCAGTAACGCCCGCATCATCAGCTTCATCACCTTGAAGACGGTCTTGAGCGATACGGCAGGCGAACAGGTTCGGCAAATGCAGCAGATTACGCATAAATATCAGGGTGGTGCCCTTGGCGGCGGAAATAACGGCGATGCCAGCAGCACGTCGACGACGCCTTCCATCTGGCCCGTCAGTGGGACGGTCACGTCTAACTTCGGTTATCGCGGCAATCCTATTGGCGGCGGTTCTGGCTTCCATGAAGGCATCGACATCGGCGTCGACTACGGGACGCCTGTCCGGGCGACGGCGGCCGGGAAAGTCACCATGGCCGGCTGGGTCGACGGTTATGGCAACCTCGTCGAAATCGACCATGGCAACGGCTTCGTTACCCGCTATGGCCATAACTCCATGCTTTTAGTCACAGTGGGACAGGAAGTCCGGGCTGGCTCGATCATTTCCCTGGCCGGCAGTACCGGCCGCAGCACAGGGCCGCACGTCCATTACGAAGTCCGCGTCAACGGCTCCCCGACCAACCCGCTGCTGTTCCTGCCGTAGGGGATTAGCATATAAGGGGAGTTGCCATTATGCAAGACCAGTTAAACTTAAAAGTTTATCGTTCGTAGTTCATCGTTCATCGTGTTAGGTTGATATTTTTAATTCCGTGCGACAAACGCTGAACGACCTGCGACGAACTAAAAAGGGACTGTCGCACGAGGGCTTTTTGCCACCATGCGCGGTCCCTTTTACTTTGAATTTAAAACCGTCCGCTAACCCCTAGCCACTAACTACTAACCACTTAAATGGGGCTGGCGCATCTGCGACAGCCCCGTTTTTACTATCCCCCAGGAAGGAGGCGCGTTTATGAAGAGAAACATGCAGATACTGGTCTTTTGTATGCTTTTTATGGCTTTTTTCCTGAGTGGGTGCAGTCTGACCCCGACGAATACAGGCGTCCTTATCGGGACGAACCTGGCCTTGAGCGGCAAGGGGATGTCCTATTCGACGTCGACGGAACGGGGCATCGAATTGGCCAAGGATATGGTCAATGACCGGGGCGGCCTCTTGGGCAAGCCCGTCCAGCTTGTATCGGTCGATAATCATGGCAAACCGGAAGATGCCGTAGCCGCTATCCAGCAGCTCACAGTGCGCCACGTATCGGCCATCATCGGCCCGGATTTGGCCGATTGTACGCGGGCTGTCATCCCCAATGTGGAAGCCGTGAAGATTCCCCTCATCAGTCCGGCCTGCACACAGCCGGACATCACTGTCGACGCCCAGTCTCATGAAGTGTACCGCTATGTTTTCCGCGCTGCCTATATCGATGCCTCCCAGGGGCGGGCCATGGCCGACTATGCGCTGAAACAGCTACATGTCAAGCGGGCGGCTGTCTTTTATTATCCGGGCAAGATGTATGCCCAGGGCCTGGCCGAATATTTCCGCAGTGCCTTTGCTGCCAGCGGCGGTGACGTGCCTGTCTATATTCCTGTGGAAAATGTGCAGGACCTGACCAAATACCTGCCCTTGTTGCAGCGGGAACAGGTCGACGTCATTTATCTGCCCGGGTATGATGACTGGACGATACCGGCTATCGAGCTGCTGCGCAGTCATGGCGTTTCTCTGCCGCTCTTGGGGCCGGACGGCTGGAATGGTCCCAAGATGGAACGGGATGTCGATAAATCCTATTTGACCCAGGTCTATTATACGGATCATTATGCCGGCCACGATGTGACGGATGCGGCCAAGCGCTTTTCTCAGGCTTATTATGAAAAGTACGGAGAATGGCCGGATAGTTATGCCGCCCTGGGCTATGACGCTTTCATGATGACGGCCGATGCCATTGAACGCTGTCAGTCGGCGGAAGCGGCCGATGTGGCCCGGGAACTGGTGAAGACCATCGATTACGATGGCGCGACGGGGACCATTTCCCTCGACGCCAATCACGATGCCATCAAGGACGTCTTCATCATGACCTTCAAAGACGGCCAGCCGGAACTAGCGGCGACGATTCCCGCAGACCATCAGACACAGTAAGGCAGATACTTCGCCATGGCCTGGCGCCGGGCTTTCCAGTCGGGCATGCGGATGGTCATGGCGTCATAGAAGTGACGGGAATGATTGGGTTGGAGAAAATGGCAAAGCTCGTGGAGCATGACGTGGTCGATGATGGCTTCGGGCATGATGGCCAGGTAGGTGTTCATAGTGACGATGCCTTTGAGGGGCATGCAGGACCCCCAGCGCGACCGCATGACCCGTTGTTTCAGGACAGGCTCTGGCAGGTCGAGACCGTCAAATAAGGGCTGCATCCGGGATAAACTGGCAGGAAAGAGTTTCTTCCCCAAGGCTTGCAGCAGTTTATGGTAGAGTTTCTGTCTCATGACCGGTGTGTCATCAGCCAGTTCCATGAAGACCATCTGACCGCTGCGGCGGATACTGTTGTGCAGCCCCAGGCGGACGTCGAGTGTATAGGGCTGGCCTGCCAGATAGAGCGTGTCGCCGTCGCTGAGGGTCAGCATGGGGAATTTTTGTTTCCGTTCCGCCATCTCAGCCATGGCCCGGATGATGAAGTCCGTCTTCTTTTCCAGGAAGTCTTCGATGTAAGCCCAGGGGACACGGGCTGGAGCTGAAATATACAACGTGCCGTCGCTGCGGACGTGGAGATTGATGTTTTTCACTTTCTTGCGGACCAGGATGACCGGGAAGGTCCGGCCCTGGGCCGTGAAATTATGTTGTTCGCTCGTCATGGGAATACCTCGCAGAAATAAGATTTGTAGCTATTGTAAATAGAATTCGTTCATTTGTCAAAAAAGGAAGGTAGATTATGCTCGATTTTACGGCCATCGACTTTGAAACGGCCAATAAATATGCCAACAGCGCCTGCTCCCTGGCGGCTGTCACTATGAATGACGACCGCTGTGTCAAAGAAGGCTATACCCTTATCCAGCCGCCCTTCATGGTCTTTGATCCGGGTAACATTCAGATCCACGGCATCACGCCGGACCAGGTCGCCCATAAACCGAAATTCGATGCCCTGTGGGACCGCATCCGCCCTCATCTGGAAGGCCGTATCCTGGTCGCCCACTATGCCGTCTTCGATACGCGGGTCCTGCGCAGCCTGCTGCGGACGTATCACCTGGAAAAGCCTCAGGCATCCTACGCCTGCACCGTTGAAATCTCCCGCCGCGTCTGGCCGGACCTGCCCAATCATAAACTGGACACCGTCGCCGGTCACCTGGGCTATTCCTTCCATCACCATCAGGCACTGGACGATGCCCGCGCCTGTGCCTATATCGTCCTCAAAGCCGCAGAAATCGTCGGCGCTTCGTCCATGGAAGAGTTGCTCCATGCGACGCACCTCAAGTTGAAGACCTTGTGATAAAGTTTGTAATATGGAGTCTGTAGGGCCGTCCCAAAGGGCGGCCCGTCTGTCATGGTGGTGTACACGTAATGCATGACGGGTGATGCGTGAAAACATCCATCATCTGCCTGAATAGCTATGTCTATAATTCACAGCGGGACGCCTAGCAGGACGTCCCCTACGATATCGCATACAGGCGATGGAAATGAACTCAAGAAAGCTGCCGGAACGGACAACTTTTGAGATAAAAGCGTCCGGCATGATAGCAGAAATCCTCACATAATATTGACTAGTCAATATAACCGTGTTATGATATATTCCGTCAATAAAT